>CAYZWV010000036.1:0-12729 GCA_964482255.1 uncultured Methanocellaceae archaeon | reverse complement strand
GCCCAAGAATCAGATTGGAATCAGCTGGTAATACGATCTTGACGGTCTCAAGTTTCATATCGATCCCCAATCCATATACTGTATCAAACTATATCAAGATGTATTATACTATTGAGTGAGGTGCTTACATGGACAAAACTGGAATCGTATATCATGAAAATTACCTGAAGCACGACACTGGTGATCACCCAGAAAGCAAGGATAGGTTGATTGCCATAATGGGGTTACTGGAAGAGACTGAAGCACTAGAGAAATTAACCGATATTCATCCAAAAAAGGCTACGATAGATCAAGTTAGATATGTGCATAGAATTTCTTATATCGAGGGGTTGCAATCTATATGCAAGAAAGGCATCGATAGGTTAGATCTCGACACAGTTATATCATCAGACTCGTATGATGTTGCACTGCTCGCAGCTGGAGGCGTACTGAGCGCAGTAGACGGAGTCATTAAAGATCTAGATAACGCTTTTGCACTGGTCAGACCTCCAGGTCACCATGCAGAGTCGGATCAAGGTGGTGGCTTTTGCCTTTTCAATAATATAGCCATAGCAACTCGCCATGTTCAACTCTGCCATCACCTGGAAAAAGTCCTCATCATAGACTGGGACGTGCATCATGGAAATGGTACGCAAAACATCTTTTACGATGATCCTTCTGTTTTGTATTTCTCAACCCATCAAAGCCCACTTTATCCTGGAACCGGGGCTATAGAAGAAGTTGGCGTTGGCGATGGAGAAGGGTTCACGGTGAACGTCCCGCTGCCAGCTGGGACAGGTGACAGAGGATACATCTATGTTTTCAATGAAGTCTTGGCACCAATCGCAACTGAATTCAATCCAGATTTCATACTGATTTCTGCGGGAGCAGATACGCATTTTGCAGACCCATTAGGAGGGATGAATCTGACAGCAAGAGGATTTGGATTGCTCACTAATATGGTCAAAATGGTAGCAAGCCACGCATGTAAGGGTCGAATCGTTGCAACGCTGGAGGGGGGATATGATTTGACCGGATTATCATATTCAATTTTATCGATCCTCAACTCTTTGGGAAATCTAAATATGGATATTATAGATATAAAAGAGCCAACGTCGATACCAAATGATGGGTTATCTGATCAAGTTAGAAACCGAGTCAGAGAGGTAAAAAAGGCACAGGCAGAATATTGGAGTATATAAAAATAAAAATTAGTTTTTAACAAATCGTACAAGTCAGACGTGAGCTGTTAATAACTGCTATAGAAGTATGATTGGCGCAAGTCTGAGAGAGATATAATGTGGTTCTGATAGATGCCTAAAAAGATATTTAAGCCATAAAGGGCATATATATTCGCTTAAGAAAAAATGAAGGTATTTAAGAAAAATGAAGGAAAATCTTAATCTAAACGTAATTCTTGTGGTGGCTATTGTCGTAATCGCACTAGTAGCTGTTTACAGCGCCGGCATTAAACAGGCAAACTTCGGTGACGTGATCATAACACAAGCAACGCAGGAAAGCTTGACTGTTACGGGATCGTACACTCTCTACGCGGACCCTAACGAAGCGAACTTTAACATTGAAGTGGAAACCCAGGCAAGAACAGCAATTGACGCTCAAGATGAGAATGCTCTGAAGATGGATTCTGTTAAAAAAGCACTCTTGAACGAGGGTCTGAAAACTTCGGAGATAGTGAGGTCAAGTTACAGCGTTCGCCCAATGTATAACTATTCAAGAAGCGGTATTGGTGAGATTGTGGGCTACACTGCAACGCACAGTCTTACCATAAAAACAACTAACATAGACTCAGTTGGAAAATATATAGATGTGGCTGTAAGGGCTGGAGCTAACGATGTTGGCGGTATATCTTTTGGCCTGAGTGATGAAAAAGAGGCTGAACTTCGCGCAAGCGCTTTGAAGTTTGCTGCAGAGTCGGCAAGTAAGAAGGCAGAATCAATGGCAGATGGTGCTGGAGTGAAGCTCGGCGAAATCTTACAGATCTCGGAAGGTTATGTTGGTTACCAACCTGTTTACAGGGCTGTAGCAGAGGCGGCGGCGCCTGTTCCTGCTCCTGTCCCTCAGGTGAGCATAGAGCCTGGAACGGTGGAACTTAGCGCGAGCATTTCTGTCACTTACAAGATAGGATAATTATTAGCTTCATACTGAAAAAATGTAGATGGCTTAGGTTACCTTTTTTTCTTGACTTAAGAGCGCCTTAAAAATTGAGCAACAATCGATTAAAAGGCTTTAATCTTATCTATCTCTTCCATATACCCCATGGTCCGCTTAATGATTTCAACAATTTGTAGGAAGCGCTCTATCTCATCGCCAGTTAATTCTCTGTTTTTTCTGCTCTTCAGCCACTTGTCTAACACCTTATATCCGCCGATATAAAAGTTCCATAGCTCTTCAGAAATACCATCGAAGCACTGGTCATCATTAATGTAAACCTTGCCATCCTTATATCTAACAAACTTCACAACGTTAGAGCCTTGAATATCAAATTTGGTACTTGTTGTCAATTGAGTTCTCATTAAATGCAGATTTACCAGTTCTTTACCAATTTCGGAAAGCTGTTTAAACGTATCATACTTTTTCACAAAAGGAATGCGAGGGAAATCTATTTTCAAAATTCGTTAAAGTTTTCTCTGTATGTTGGCGAATGCAACACTGCATAGATATAGCCTAGGATGTCTTCTGGCGCAATTTGTTGATGGGGATATTGTTTGTCTATAAATTCAAGAAATTCGTTTGTGAAGTTGGGTTGTTTTCCAGAGTTTGTTTTTATGACATCGCCAGTTAAGGTGTTTTGTGATTTTTCTTTATTTTCGTTATAGAGGTAAAGAGGAAAATAGAAAGAATGATTTGTTACAAAATCACAGCAACCTAAATTTTTTGTTACAAGAGTGTGTAAATTTTTACTTTTACTTTGTCTTACACACACTAGAGCAACATTATCTTTAAGAACGTGTTTCATTACATTTAATCTATTTCTTTCCACTAATGCAGAATCATACAATATCCATCGAGTATCAAAAGGTCTAAATTCATATCTACACAGGATTTGGTCAATTTTTCTTTCTTTAATTTCTTTTCTTGCTTTAGATATATTCCATGTTTTAGTTTCTTTAAGATTTAATAGTTGAGCGATTTCCTCATTAGTTCTATCGCTGACGAATGTGTTAAATCTTTCAATGAGTTCATTTTCTGTGAATCCTACAACAAATGTATCCCTATGACTTTTGACCCCATATGTATTTATCTGGAAGATATCCAAAACACTCCAAAATTTATCATACTCGCTTTGCAAAGAAAGGTCTTTGTGAACAAAGAAATAATAAGGCGCTTCTGGCTTTAACTCCTGCCACTCAACATTATTTACTATGTGCCTGTCCAACCACAGATATTTAGCTTCTCTTTCACCAAATAAATCAGCGTAAAATACTTTCTTATCTGGGAATTTGTCGTTCTTAACAAAAAGCGCAATTGACACTCCTTGCTGTATGTCAAATACATTTTCATCTTTCTCTTTGGTGGGTTCTTGTCTTCTGGAACTCCCATGCAAATTCAATATGTAAATTCTATCAAAACTATCAAGAAGGCTTTTTCTGATTTGTCTGTGTATAATGCCATCCAAATAGGAGTTGTTGGTGATGTAGCCCACCACTCCTTGAGTGTTTTGTTCAATCTTCCATTGAGCGAATCTTATAAACTTGATATAATCATCATCTAAGGGCTGGATATTTCTCTCATTAAGACCTGTCTTGTAATCCTGCATCTTTTCCATAATCCATTTAGACTTATTGGAAGAACTGACCGAATAAGGAGGATTTCCAACTATAACCAGAATCGGCTTCTCTACCTTTATTTTATTGGCAGTTTTGCTCTCTTCGGTTATCTCCCTAAAAAAGGGTATTAAATCATGTGTTTCAAAAGGTTCCAAAGTATTCGTTAGATAAACCTGTATTCTGTCATCATCTTTAAACCTGTAAAACCACTTTTGTATTACCGTTGTCAATTTTAAATGGGCGATGATATAGGGCGTTATTAAAATTTCAAACCCATAAAAATCTTTTAGGAGATGGTTTCCTATCTTGTTTTTTATCAATCCGCCCAATCTCCTGTTCTTCAAATCAACCAGAGTTCTAAGGTAGACGAGCCATAAGAACGTTCCAGTTCCAACCGCGGGATCAAGAACGGTTACATCATCTTCGGCAAAGCCATGCAATCTATTAAAATCGTTTTTTAGGATCTGCTCAATTGACTTTACGATGAAATTTACTACTGGTCTCGGCGTGTAATATATGCCCAAATGCTTCCGCTTCTTTGGGTCATAAAGGCGCAAAAAATCTTCATAGAAAAAAGTAAACGGATCCCTGTCTTTCTTACCTCTGAAATCGATTTCCGATAAGATGTTACCCATATCGGATGCGTTCAATATATCGATTATTTCATCTATGATCCATGACAGATTTGAGGGCAATAGGTCGCCAGAAATGTTCCTAAATATTCTCTTGATAATTCCTATGCTTCGTGGGATATGTGATGATGCGATCTCTCTGTTCAATATGCCTTCACAGTTGGTTTTAGCAAGAAATAGTCCATAGGTAATTGTTTGCGCGTAAGCATCTGCACAGTCATCAATATTTATGTCTTTGATCAACTCTTCCAGCCCTTTATAAAAGTCATAAACAGAAGATACGTCCCCACTATCTGCTTTTGATACGTCTTCTTCCAACTGTTCTTTTGCTAAATCTTTAAGTAATCTGGCTTTCTTCGAAAGATACTCAGCCAATTCTTTAGCGGACTTGATCGTTGGCAATTTATAATCAAAGAAATCCTCTACCAATTTTAGAAATTCCTCGATTTTACCATCAGAAATAACAAATCTTGGATTACTTAGGTCAGAAAGATTGAACAAATTTATATCAAAAATTTTTTGACCCTTTCTTATGAGGATAAACCGACCATAATTAGTTAAAATAATATTGTCTATACTCTCCGTATATTTTTTAATTTGTTCACTTTCAATTTCATTATCTAGGTTTTTGCCCAAATCTTTGGTTTCTATGTAACCTACCTTTACCACTTTTCTAAATGCTTTAAAATCGGGTGTGCCAAGTTTCTGTGTTCTTTTTGTCTCTTGGAGCAAACGAAAGTCATCGTTTAAACCGTTAATAAAGTTTTCAAATGGCGTCCTTAAGGTAAGTTCCGTATAATCTTCCGTTACGAATCTGGACCTTATTTCTTTGAAGTATTCTCGAAATGCGCTATTATCAAAGACTTTTTCTCCCATTTATCTCCTCTTTAATTTGGCTTCCTTAATCCTTTTACCCCTATCTTTTGAAAAACTTCCTTAGAAAAATTCTGAATTCCCTATCTTCTATTTTGGCGATCTGTTTGTTCTTTAGCACCTTATAGCCGTTTCCAATCGCCTCAGATACGTTCTTCCCCAAGCCACAGGTCTTCAATTGGGAGAGCAGCAAATCCTTTACATTTGTGTATTCTCTGGGAATGTCAGCGACATATCTACCATCTTTTATGTATGACCCAGTATACTTCGCTTTAAATTTCTCTGAATGCAAAGAGGACTCAACTGGCGGACCAATATGCTTTTTAATGTTCGGTAGCTTGGCGACTTCCATTTCCAATAGGATAACAGACTGCACGCCTGACCAGACATCGCTTCTAAACACCCTAAAATCATTCCTATGGAGTAGTTCTTCCACCGACCTAACCGCCTTATACAATTGCGGATAGAGAATGTCCTCTACAACACTGGGTGTCTGGAATACGATCGCAAAAAAGTCAGTTCCCCTTACTTGAATTTCTTTGGCGATATCATCATCAGTGAGGGATTTCATTGATGTAGAAAAAAAGAAATTGACGCTTGGCTCTTTGAGAAACTCGCGAGATGCATCGATGAAGATGCAAAAATTGTCCAGTGAGACAGCTGCAGCAACGTTCCTGGAAGGATCGACGGGGTCGATGATTATCAGCGGGTCCTCATGTTGGAGTGTTCCATGACCTTCCAAATCTATGACAACGCCTCTCATCCAGGCACTTGCGCTTTCGAGCACGCTTAGGAAAGATCCATATTTTATGACCAACAACTCACATAGATATCCAGAAAAACCTTTTGTGCGAAGTTCCGACCCATAAACTCCAACACCTTTCATGAATTGTTTGAGCAAGCGCACCTGATCTTCCATCCCCTTAATCCTTGTTCGCAGGTATTTATTATGAAATGGAGTCCTATCTACTGCGGACTTGATCGATGAAGGGTCAGAGACTCTAAAACACGGAACTATATCAACACTATGATCACCATATAACGCACGAATATAGGGATGTTCTGCATATCGCTCCTCATAGTTAGTTGCAACTTTTTTAGCTATCTGAAGTCCAAGAGATTCAAGGTCTTCGCGCGAAATTTCCTCTGGAAAGGTTATGAACACGTCCACATCCTTTTCGCCAACTGTCCATGTATTTCTCGCCGCTGAACCGACCAATAATCCATGAGCATCTACACCTATTTCATCCGCAGCTCGATCGATTTGATCGATGATGCAAACTGTCAACTCATACAAGGCTTTTTCCTCGCTCTTGCTGGGCGTAATTCTCTCCAGAACATGAGCGCATATATCATCGATCATAATTTCACTTCGTGCAAGGTCTCATAGATCGGTCCGTTTGGTGTCAACGTGCTTTTCTTAAACCTAATACGATCAACCTTCATCCTTCCAAGCTTAACATCTGACAATTGCGCTATCTTGCTTGTTAGGGATGTCTTTTGATCTTTGGGGATTCTTTTGCCCCTGGCCAATGTTGCATGAGCCGTAAACTTTCTATTATCAGGAGGAAATCCCAAAGGCTTCAGAGCTGCTTCTACATCTTGATGTAGTTCTCTAAAATCGCCTTTGGCGCTAACCCAAATTACGCGGATATAATCCATGTTTGGAAAAACTCCTATACCCTCAACATCGATGTCAAAAGGAGAACAATTAACACCGCTAAGCGCATCGGCGATTGGACTTATTTTTTCCTCTGATACATCCCCCAAGAATTTGATCGTAATATGAGTTAATTCAGGATCGACCAATCTTAAAGCATAATTTAAAAACTGGCGATGGATGTCTTTTATTCTTTCCTTAATCTCGCTCGATAGATCTACCGCAATAAAAGTCCGGATCATACTATCAACTTCGTCTGTTGGTATCTTAGATAAAGACCGCCTAGATCCATAATCTCTCGAATGATACCGGCAAGGATCTCTGCTCCGATATCTGTTATCGGATTATCCTTTTTGTCAACAAACTCATAGGCAGGTTCATCCGATAAAATTTTGATTTTATCTACCATCTTCCTGTATTCCTTCAAATTTGGATCCTTGGATTCTCTTGTCCATTCTGTATTTGTAGGCGCCAACCCAATCAACTTCAGCTCTTGTTTGAAGCAAGGTCTATTGAAAAGATGCTGAAGCACACAAACTCCCACAGCAAAGCGTTTTTTTTCATCTATGCTCGTTATCCGCTCCCCTACAAGCGAGTACACATCTTTGTCGCGCTTGATGTTATAAGAATACACCTTGGATGGGGGCACGTCTTCCTCGATCAAGTGACCTAGGTCCCTTAGAGCTCTCAGATAGCCCGTCAGAATTAACCTGTGCTGATCGCATCCATCTTTTTTGAGCAGGCGAGAGATGGCACTGATTGAGAGTTGTCTTTCTTTTAATAGGTCCATCAAAAGCCCACACAATTTTTGCTCCAAATCAATACCCTATTGTGGTTCTCAACAAAAGAGAATAAACTTTTCCCTTTGTTATCAGATATGGTAAAGATATCTCAAACTTTTTACCACAAGACATAATTTCTTTTTTTACCAGATACGATTCTTTTTACCAGATGTGGTCTGAAAAAGCATTTTAAAGGGTGAGTTCATATGATTTTCTCAAATGATTTCTGAAGTGAAAGTTTATACCACCGAAAAGTGCCCAAGATGTAAGCAGCTAAAGGGCTTACTAAAATCCCATGAAATAGTATATGAAGAGGTGGACATGGCAACGCCTGAGGCACTGACAGAATTGAGAATGAGAGATATCTTCACCATAAGTGCACCAGTGCTGCAGATAGATGAATCTTTTCTTACATCAAAAGATTTGTTCGACGAAAACGGGTCAATATTTGACAAGGTCTTAGGTTTACTGAGAGGGGATTGAGATGGATGATGATGGTAGTGGTAGTATACACCGATTAGTACAAACAACTCTAGAAGGTTTTCCTGCAGAAGTGATGCCCAATGTAAGAACATCCGATGGGCACATGATAAAATGGGACAGGGGAGCAATAGTAAGACAACTACTGAGGGAGAGTAAGCTTGCTGAGAAATTCTATGGTATACCTCCAATCGACGAGGATACCGCTACGAAAGTTGCAAAGGAAGCAGAAAAACGGATAAGGTATATGGGCGTAGAATTTCTGTCTGGCCCCTTGGTAAGAGAGATCGTAAACGTCATTCTTCTAGAAGACCACCATATAGAGTGGCGAAATATTTCCACGCGTGTAGGGACCCCTGTATATGATGCACACATGATCGACGTAGGCGATGGTTTTGAATCGAATGAGAATGCGAATCTACAGGATAATGCAGAGACTTCCCATAAGAAGAAGGCTGACAAGATATCCAAGGAGCAATACCTCTTATCGCTTCCCCTTAAATTATCTGACGCACATATAAAGGGAGATATCCATATTCATGATCTAGAATATTTTGGCACCAGAAGTTTTTGCCAAGACTGGGATCTAAGATACTTCTTTTATTATGGTCTGATGCCGGATGGTTCAGGAACGAAAGCGAGCGTTGCAGGGCCAGCGAAAAAAGCAGAGGTGGCTGTATTACATGCCGTCAAAGCATTAGGCAGCGCGCAGACAAACTTTGCAGGAGGACAGGGTTTCTACAATTTCCTAACGTTCATAGCACCCTACTTTGAGGGACTGAGCTATGATGAAATTGAGCAGCTTATGCAGATGTTCGTATATGAAATGACGCAGATGATGGTGGCCCGAGGAGGACAACTGGTTTTCAGTAGCGTGCAGCTAACGCCTGGAGTTCCCAAGATCTGGAGGGACAAGCCAGCAGTATATGGGGGAAAAATATGGAACGGGGAGCATGCTCCACTTAGAACCTACGGCGAGTTTGAAAGGGAGGTTCGCATGGCTTTCAAAGCGTTGATGAATGTCATGCTCCAAGGAGATTACTGGGGCAAGCCTTTCAACTTTCCAAAGCCTGAGATATCCATTGAACCATACTTCATGGTTGAGGATGAGAATTTTAACAGAACACATCCAGAGCTACCAACCTATGATGAACTATATGGTCTTACTTTTGAGCTGGCAGCAAAATTTGGCACCCCCTACTTTGACAACCAGCTACCAGAATACAGGGGTGCTGGAGAGGGCATCTCATGTTACCAGTGCTGCGCCTATCAATTCTCATCATCGCCAGATGACAAGGAATTTGAGAGTAAACTTCTTTTCAAAGACGGTAAGCACTTCTCCATGGGCGGATGGCAGGTCGTTTCGGTCAATTGTCCTAGAGCCGCTTTTAGGGCAGAACATGATGATGACCGACTATATAAGGAGCTTAAACGGCTGATGGACATCTCTGTAGAGCTTTTCAAGGTAAAGAAAAGGTGGATGGACATCATCATCAAGAATAACAGAATGCCGTTTGTCACACAAAGACCAAAGGACCCTATTACCGGTGAAAAAGGAGATATAGCCGCTTATATATCCGATCTAGTTTATATAATTGGCGTTGTTGGAATCAATGAAATGGTTCAGCACCATCTTGGCATGCAATTGCATGAGTCCCCAAATGCGAAGAAACTAGCCATCAGGGCGATGACAGAAATGGACCTCTATGCCAAGGAGCTAAGCCAAAAGCACAACATGAACATTGTATTAGCAAGAACGCCAGCAGAGTCATGCGCACAAAAGTTTGCAGTAGCAGATATATTACACGATGAATTCGCACCTTTTGCGGCCAATGTAGTCAAGGGCGATCAGAAGAATGTGAGATCCCTAGCGAAAGAGACAAGAGATCTGCCTATATATTATACTAACGGAATCCATGTTTTTCCAGGAGCAGACATCTCTCTCATCGATAGAATAAAAGTCGAGCATGTATTCTTCCCCATCGTAGACGGGGGTAATATCCTTCATATATTCATGGGAGAGTCTTCTCCTGATCCAAGAGGTTTGAAAGCTCTTGCCATGAACATTGCGAAAAATACGCAAGCAGGCTATTTCGCATTTACGAAAGATATGACCGTATGTATGGACGATTTTCATGTCGCCTCTGGGCTGCACGAAAAATGTCCCAATTGTTCTTCTGAGAACGTAGAGCATATGTCAAGGGTGACTGGCTACCTCCAAGCTGTCAGCGGATGGAATGCTGCTAAACAACAGGAGTTAAAGGATAGGAAAAGGTACGGAGCTAATGAGATGAGCTGAATTGGAGCGGTGTGAACGATACGTGAGTGGAAAGAAACTATGGACTATGAAATTTGGAATTATTTAGATAGCAAACAACTAGTATCCAGGGGCTAACGACCTATTTTGTACAAAATTGAAAAAATGAATTAATAAATAGTATCAAGGGGTGCCCTGTAATTTTCTGATGTGCCCCATCTGGATAACATGATTCACCTAAGTTATGACAAAGGAACGATATTGATCAGAGGCGGCATAAGAGTTCCAAACTCACACTGGGATTCTCGTTCTAATGCGTATAGAGCATTTGCCATGCACTACAGAGATATTATTGATTATCTTAGCAGATCCGAAGTTGAGTTTTCGGATGAAGTTTTAGATCTTATCCCTTGTCCCATATTTTCAAGCAACCTAAAGCTAAGAGACTACCAAAGGGAAGCGTTAACGACCTGGATCAATTCAGGAAGAACTGGAGTTATAGTTCTGCCAACGGGCGCAGGAAAAACCATTCTCGCAATAGAAGCTACGGCTAGACTTAACACGCCGACCATAGTGGTGGTACCTACTCTAGACTTAGTCGATCAGTGGCGTACCAGGCTATCTGAGGAGTTTAACATAGAAGTTGGAATCTACGGCGGGGGAGAACATACCCTAAGATCGATAACCGTTGCAACCTACGATACTGCCTATCTAAGGGCAGAGGATCTTGGCAACAAATTCCATTTCATCGTATTCGATGAGGTTCATCATCTCCCTTCACCTGGTTACATACAAATAGCTGAGATGTACGCTGCCCCATATAGACTAGGGCTTACAGCAACCTATGAAAGAGAGGATGGATTACATGAAAAGTTGACCAAATTGATTGGTGGAAAAGTCTTCGAGATGCCTGTAGCAAAGCTTGCGGGAAAACACCTTTCCAACTACACCGTGGATAGGATTAAAACGGAGTTAACACCTGAAGAGGAAAAAGAGTATAAAAAACAAAATTATATTTACACAAACTATCTGCGCACACACAACATTGTTTTGAGAACTCCCAAGGATTTCCAGTATTTCGTCATGAGAACAGGCAGAGACGCTCAGGCAAGAGAGGCTTTGTTGGCTAGACATAGAGCTAGGATGATAGCACTGAACTCAAGATCAAAACTGGACAAGCTGAGAGACATACTTGAAAAGCATGACAGCGATAGAATATTGATTTTCACAGAGCACAACCTGTTAGTTCAGGAGATTTCAAAACGGTTTCTAATACCATCCATCACTCATAAGACGCCAAGAAAGGAGAGAACTGAGATTTTAGACAACTTCAGAAGCGAAAAGTACCGAGTGATAGTCACATCGAAGGTTCTTGACGAGGGTATTGATGTTCCGGAAGCAAACGTTGCCGTGGTTCTAAGTGGGAGTGGTAGTTCAAGAGAGTTCATACAACGCTTGGGCAGGATACTTAGAAAGAAAGAAGGGAAGGAAGCGATAATGTATGAAATAGTATCGCGAAAAACAAGTGAAGTAAGGACGTCGAGAAAGAGGAGAAAAGGAATAGGTTCAAATGCTTCCATCTGAGCTTTTAGTCAAGAAAATCTACAAGGGCAAGATAAAACCCAAGTTCTTACCTTTGAACGAAGAATGCCTAGAAATAGCAGAAGAACTCATCCACATATTTGAGAGATTCGTGGGAAGACGGCAAGGTGATTTGCCACTTGACGAATTAGAAGAAGGATATGATTATCGAGTAATTAGAGGGCTCGTAATTCTACTTGAGAGAAGATGTGTTTTTGAGGTACAATGCAAAGTAGATCCTGTTAATGCTAGGAGAGCTGTTTTCGAAGAGGCTAAAGGTCCGGTGACTTCAAATGAGAGAAGGGACATGGTGCTGAGAGGTGCGGCATCATCTTTAGGTATTTCAGTGGATGACCTGGAGAAATCGCTATGGTCAGACAGCGAATCAGAATTAATACTCAAAGAATTTAACAGTCTGAGTCCAGAGGAACTGCTGAGATCATATAATCTCTCCTTAGCCCAGACTTTGTTGTTTAAAGCCATGGGAATGGAAATTTATGTCGGAAGTAACTACCAAAATATTTTCAGGAGCATCAAATATCTGGGCTTAATGTACTTGGTTGAAAAGCATGACGACATGTTTTGCATTATCGTCGAGGGCCCAATGTCTTTGATGAAGATGACGGAGCGCTAAGGCACCGCCCTTGCGAAGCTTCTTCCCACCTTAATCGTCTCAGAGAACTGGATGACAAAAGCC
>CAYZWV010000035.1:0-13194 GCA_964482255.1 uncultured Methanocellaceae archaeon | reverse complement strand
CCCAAAGATAGCAGAGAGCATAATCAAGAAATCTATCATGGCAGCCAAAGCGAGAGAGGCTGCCCGCAAAGCAAGAGAGCTGACACGAAGAAAAAATACCTTGGAGAGCAGTTCTCTGCCGGGTAAGCTGGCTGACTGTTCTGAGAAAGACCCATCAAAATGCGAACTGTTTATAGTGGAGGGGGATTCTGCTGGGGGGTCTGCCAAGCAAGGCCGAGACAGGATTTTCCAAGCGATACTCCCGATCAGAGGTAAGATAGTGAACGTTGAGAAAGCCAGACTAAACAAGGTCCTGTCGAGCAGAGAGATCAGAGACCTGATCACTGCCATAGGAACAGGCATAGACGAGGACTTTGATATTTCGAAATCGAGATATCACAAAATCGTCATAATGACCGATGCCGATGTGGACGGTTCACATATTAGGACATTATTGCTAACGCTCTTCTATCGATACATGAAACCATTAATTACGGCCGGATATGTCTACATAGCTCAGCCACCGCTTTATAAAGTGCAGAAGGGTAAAGGAGTTCGTTATGCCTATGATGAGGAAACGTTCCAACGCATTCTGAAGGAAGTAGGAGCTAACGCAAGCGTTCAACGTTACAAGGGTCTGGGTGAGATGAATTCTGACCAGCTATGGGAGACCACGATGAATCCCGGCACGAGGACTATGCTGAAGGTGACTTTAGAAGACTCTGTGGAGGCAGACCGTATCTTCACCATATTGATGGGCGACTTGGTTGAGCCCAGACGAGAGTTCATACAAACCCACGCGAAGGAAGTGAGAGTCTTAGATGTCTGAACATCCAGTTAACATTGAAGATGAGATGAAGAGCTCATACATGGACTATGCGATGAGCGTAATAGTCGGAAGAGCACTCCCAGACATCAGAGATGGACTGAAGCCCGTCCATCGAAGAATTCTCTATGCCATGCACGAGCTTGGGATGAGTTCTGACAAGCCCTATAAGAAGTCTGCAAGAATAGTTGGAGAGGTATTGGGAAAATTCCATCCCCATGGAGATATTGCCGTCTATGATTCCATGGTCAGGATGGCTCAAGATTTTTCTTCTAGATATATGCTCACCGATGGGCAGGGAAACTTTGGATCCGTAGACGGCGATCCTGCGGCTGCAATGCGTTATACCGAGGTGCGTCTCTCCAAGATGGCAGAGGAAGTGCTCACAGACATCCATAAAAATACTGTGGATTTCGTGCCCAACTTCGATGGGTCTTTAGAGGAGCCTTCGATATTACCAGCGAAAGTACCCGTATTATTGATCAATGGCTCAGCGGGAATAGCAGTGGGAATGGCCACGAACATGCCACCCCATAACCTGAGCGAAATCATCAACGGCATCATACTCACCATTGACGACCCAGACGTTTCGACAAAGGAGCTGATGAAAGTCATCAAAGGACCTGACTTTCCGACCGGTGCCTACATTGTAGGCAAAGAAGGGATTAGAAGTGCCTATGAAATCGGCAGGGGCAGCATAAAGCTCAGAGCCAAGGCAGATGTAAAAGAGGATAGGATACTTATCACCGAGATCCCATTTCAGGTGAACAAGGCCAAGCTCATCGAGAATATTGCCGATCTCGTCAGAGAGAATAAGGTCACTGACATCGCAGATCTGAGAGATGAGACCGATAGAAAAGGGATGCGCATCGCGATCGAGCTGAAATCAAGAGCTAATGCCGAGCTTATATTGAATCAACTGTACAAGCATACCCAGCTGGAGACCACGTTTGGGGTCATCAACCTGGTGCTTGTAGATGGTCAGCCAAAGGTGCTGGGGCTCAAAGACATGATCCTGCAGTACATCGAGCATAGGGAGCAGGTGATCACCCGAAGGTCCACCTATGAGCTTGATAAGGCGGAAAAAAGGGCACACATCCTTGAGGGTTTAAAGGTTGCTCTGGATCAAATCGACGCCATCGTAAAGACCATCAGGCAATCTCAAACGAGAGAAGAGGCCAGCGAGGAGATAGTGAAAAACTTCGCTTTGAGCGGGGAGCAGGCTAAAGCGATCTTAGATATGAGGTTGCATCGTCTGATAGCTCTCGAAAGGAAAAAGTTGGATGATGAATATGTCCAGTTAGAGAAGGAAATCAACCGATTAAGAGAGATTCTGGGGAGCAAACAGGAGATTTTAGGGATCATAAAAGACGAGCTGACGGAGATCAAGGAGAAATATGGTGATGCTCGTAGAACAGTGATCACCAGTGCCGGTCCCGAATTAGAAATAGAGGATTTCATTCCAGAGGAGACGGTTGTGGTCACCCTTACCAACGGCGGATATATAAAGAGAATGCCCGTGGAGGTCTATCGCAGCCAAAGGAGAGGAGGTCGTGGAATAAAGGGCACGAGAACCAAAGAAGAGGACTTTGTAGAGGACCTATTTGTCGCCTCCACACACGATTATTTTCTCTTCTTCACGGATAAGGGCAGAATGCACCGTATCAAAGCCTATGAGATACCTCTCGCAAGTAGACATGCCAAGGGCAAGGCAATAGTCAATCTGCTGAACCTTGAGGAGGATGAGAACGTCACTGCTACTATTCCGATCAAGGATTTTGATGATGAGCATTTTTTGGTGATGGCGACGAAAAAAGGCATTATCAAGAAGACTGAGCTGGCGAAATTTGATTCTTCCTACAAATGCCTTAGAGCTGTCACGCTTAAGGATGATGTCCTTGTGGCTGTAAAGCTGACAGATGGCGAACAGGAGATCATTCTTGCCACCAAACACGGAAAGGCCATAAGATTCAGTGAGAAAGACGTCAGATCAATGGGACGCACCGCAACGGGTGTGAAGGGCATAAGACTGAGAGGGGATGATGAAGTCATTGCAATGGATATTATCCTAAAGAATGCTACGTTGCTTACGATCACAGAGAACGGATACGGTAAAAGAACGTCCATAGAAGAATATCGCAAGCAAAAAAGAGGTGGCAGAGGCATCATTAACATTAAGACGAGCGAGAGAAATGGTTCTGCCGTTGACATTCTGGAGGTTCAAGAGAACGATGAGACCATGATCACAACATCAGGCGGCTTCGTCATCAGAGCACCAGTCAAAGATGTAAGAATACAGGGCAGAAGCACCCAAGGTGTGAGATTGATGCGCCTCGACGAAGGCGACAAAGTGGTCGCAGTAGCGAAAGTCCTGGAATAGATTTTTGATTTTATATTTTAGGTACTCCTGGTTTATTTACCAGTTTTCCTTTTTTCTTATGTTTAGTTTGGTTCTCCAATAGCGATTATGAAAACAATCGTAAAAGAAATATAGCAAGTCCCAGTATGAAAATAGCAACTCCTGCAATCAATAGCATTTTTCTTTTCTGTTTTTCATCTTCTGTAAGGGGTCTTATTTTCCCCTCTTTTTTATATCTGGACTCAATTGAAGAGCCAATTGCCAGTCCAAAAGCAACACCCAATGCAGGTCCTATTCCAATTAATCCTGGATTTCCAGAGACAATACTGAAAGGAATTCCAAATCCTGAAAAGATGGCAATACCTATTACCATCCACTTTCCTACAAAATGGCCTTCAGAATATTTCGTATTTTTTCGGCCATGCTTTCTTTTATTCTCTATGAAAAACCAATCAAAGAGGACTATGCCCCCAAGAATTTAAGCAATTCATAGACCAGAAAAGCTGGCCAAACGATCGCTTTCAAAAGTCCGATAAAGCCCATCCAAACTGTTGTTGCCTGCCCGATAAAATGCACCGCAGCACCGATGAACCCCAAGAACCAGATGAAACCTGCAGTGTCGTTTCTGTTACCATGCTTAGTCCAACGACTCTCGCAATCAATTTCTTTTTCCATAATACCATACCACCATAAAACATTAAACAAAATGATTTATATAAATTTTACCAATTATTTTTGCGCAGAAAAAGGCATTTTGTAATTTGAGGAGAGGTCAATGGTATTTTATTCAACATCGGGCTTAAACGAAGTTGCGACAGAAGGGAGCAATTTGGGTGAGCCCCGAGCCGAGGGGCAAACCGTTTAAGCCCTGTTATACGCCCCGACGAGTGAGACGAGGAGAGAACAGCGTTGCACGGAGCGAAACGGAGTGAGTCGAGAGAGAGACCGTTATATTTCATTTAAGAGATTTTTTACTTCTTTTGGAAATTTTCTAATAAGACGATTTTTCTTCAAATTTTGTTTCATTATTCTATCAATGGCTTTATTCTTTCCTATCCATTTTTTTATAAAGCTAAAACCAAGTTCTGGATTTGCGGCAGCAAATATACTAATAGTGAATTCTAATCCTTTTCTAAGAACATCAAAATCAGTTTCTCTTTCCATTTGCTTTAAGACAATTTGCTTTAAGACAATGTCTGTGATTTTAAAACAAAATTTTGCATTATCATCATTAAGAAACGGAGGATGAGCTAGTGAAACAAGAATTGCTCTTTTTTCAAGATTATCGGATTCTTTAATCCAATCTGAAAAAATTGTTTTTAATTCTTTGAAATCGTGCTCCCCAATAAGTTGAAATCCAAAAGCGACTGCTTCCCTCATTCTCCATCTGCCATCATTTGCCAATTTTTTTAAAATTGTGATAATCTTCTGATCTTTCTTTTTTGTATAAAGTTTTCCCAAACAGACAGCGGAACAAAATGCTAAAAATGATTTTGGATTGTTAACATCTGCTTGGTCTTCAGTTATTTTTGCCCATTCTAACAAAACATCAAGGTCATCATAAATTTCCGCAAAGGCAAAAGCTAATTCTAAATTGCCTCTCGGTCCTGGAAGATTAGAATTCTTTATAATGAATTTCTCAATCTTTTCCTTATCATGAATGATTGGTTTCAGCTTCTTGATTAAATCGTCTCTTTTTCCCATAATATTAAGTAAAAAATCTCTTTTTTATAAACTTTGTTAGGTCTTTTTCTCGATTGCGTATAACATCTATTTTGCGAACTAGCGAAAGTCGTGGAATAAGTTTTTTGGTTTTTAGAGATACTCTGGGTTTATTTTCCCGTTTTCACTTTATTCTTCAATTTGTTTAGGATCTATTAAAACTGGAGCAACAATACCCCGATCAGACAAAAATGTTTTTTTCCAAGACTTGTAAGTATCCACATCTTCAGTGTATCTAACGTCAATAGTTAATAATCTTCCATCACTAGTTTCCATCTTAGCAGTTGTTTCTCCCATAATGTAGCTGATAGTAGCAGGTCCTACAAAAGCACTTTCATTAGCAGTAACATTTTTATTAATCGGATCGATAATTTCTATCTTTATATCTTTTCCAATCGTCAGATTGAGTCTACTGTTTAATTCAAATTTTTCTTTTGTTGAAGAAGTTAATAAAATGGGTATTTCTACAGCAGGACCCCCAGCACGTACAGGAATTGGGTATGGAGAGCCTTCAAGACTCAATCTTGCATCAACCTTTTCTGTAGCCCTAATTCTTTGAATCACTTCACCTCCTTGGACAAATATCAAACTAAATCCCAAATCTCTTTCCATGGTTGTATTAGTCCCTAAACCCCAATATTGTTGCCTTACAAAAGCATCATCATCCGCAATTCCGCTATTATAAACTTGGGATATACCAACTATAGTTAAACAAGTTTCATACTTTGAGTTATTTAGTACATATAATTTTAAAACTGATCCATAAACAACACTGACATCAGGAGGATGATATTTGTAAGCATTGTATGTCGAAAAAGTTAATACGCCACTAAAGACAGCCAAACAAAGCGTAAAGAGGACCAACCAAAAATTAGTATCTCCCAGATATTTATGCTTTTTTACGTTTGACCGGTCTTTTCGTTTAGTTTCAACTTTTGCACGTTTTGATGCTTCACGAACTGGTTTTCCCTTCTTTTCCTCAGTTTTATCTGCAACCATCTTACATTATATAAAAAAATTACTATACCTTAAAATTTCGCATTTATCCCATCTTAAGATACATTCCCAGAAATTTTTTCTGGTTAAACAAAGACAACTCTAATCATTTTGTTATATCGACAGAAACTTGCTTAAATTCTTTATATGCTAAAAATCCTAAAACTAAATCATAGCCAACTGCTCCGAATGTATAAGCCCCAGTTGTAAATATCACCGAAGCAATTACATCAATTATTACAACTATTTCTGTTAATATTGAGCCACTTTTTTGCTTTAAAACCACACCTACTATAGCAGCAAGGTACAAAGCAGCGAATGAAAGGGAAATAAGACTACTGAAAGACAGAATTGCTTGGGCAATAAGTCTGAGAATAAGCATTCCTAATAGGACAATTGTAATTGCATTAAATTTTTTTTCCATTTTCTATATGACCAATCTAATCTTAATTCAGTTTAGTTAAATAAATTTCTAATAAATTGCCTGCGATTAATTTGATTTCATTTAACTCTTAAGGAAGGATTTTCATTTGATAGATAGGTCGATCATCCGTCGCATTCTCAATGAAAGTTTAAGGTAATTTTTTGGAAAAGCATATTTAAGAGGGTTATAGTAATAAGGAATAATATGGATTATCAAAAATGAAAAATAGTGGATGTTGTTCTTTTGTTAGCTCAGATTACATATGTTTTCAGGGTTCATTGAAAATGAGTTCAAATCTACTCCGACACCAAAACTAACTCCTACATCCCGCCAAGAGCCACGAGGTCAAACCATAAACAAACATAAAAGGAGATGAAAAAACGGAAGAAAACTTGGGAAGGAGAATAGTTGCGGTTTTTATAATGGTAATGATAACGGTGAGCGTTTTGACAGTTGTCATTTCGATGAATGCTGGTGCTGTTGTCATACCACCAAGTTCAACTATTGAAAAAGTCGTATTTGCCTCGGATAGTAGCGGTAACTGGGATATATGGATGATGAATCTTAACGGTACTGAGCTAAAACAGCTTACGATCGACCCTGCTAACGACATTGAGCCGAAGATTTCGCCCGATGGAAAAAAAGTGGCTTTCACTTCACTTCGAAATGGTAACCCCGATATTTGTGTTCTTGATTTGCAAACAGGTATGATTACACAATTAACTAAAGATAATCCCGAACTTGATATGCAGCCTACCTGGTCCCCAGATTCAGCAGAAATCGCCTTTGCTTCAAGAAGAGGAGGATATGATGCCATTTGGAAAATATCTGTATCAAGCGGAACAGCAACTCAGGTAACATTCCCAACTATGACGACGCCTTCTGAGAGGGATATATCTCCTGATTGGAACCCTGATGGAAATCATATCGTCTTTCAGTCTACCGAAGGCCATAAGGATCGGTGGGCAATTTGGGAAGTATCTCTTACTGACGGAACAGAAAAGCAAATTATCGAATTCTTTGGCAATGAATACAACCCGGTTTACTCTCCAGATGGGACACAGATTGCATGGAATCACTGGCTAGGCTCTTTTTCACCCTACACGAATATTTGGCTTGCGGATGCTGACGGAAGCAATCGTGAGCAACTTACTTCCGGTAATTTCATGGACGAAGCCCCTGATTGGTCCCCAAATGGAACCCAGATTATTTTTCAGTCAAACCGAGGCGGGATCTTGAGTAGTTGGATCATAAATATCTATGGATTTGATTTGACCTGGCTAAAAATTGGCGGCTCAAGTAAGGAGGCAAATTGGGATTTCGTGTATATAGACACTACAAATCCACCGGCACCTATAATCGCATCCTCAACACACCCGAATGAGGACATCTGGTACAACAATAACGATCCATTGTTTACATGGATGACTCCGTCTGATCCATCCGGAATTTTAGGCTACAGCTATACCATCGATCAATCTTCTTCAACAACACCAGACACATCAGTTGATACGACTGGCAACTCCAAGTCATACGTAGATTTGGCAGATGGCACCTGGTACTTCCACGTAAGAGCAAAGGACAATGCAGGAAATTGGGGCAGTGCAGATCATTACAGGGTAAATATAGAAAATACAAATCCACCGGCACCTATAATCGCATCCTCAACACACCCGAATGAGGACATCTGGTACAAAGACAATAACGATCCATTGTTTACATGGATGACTCCGTCTGATCCATCCGGAATCTTAGGCTACAGTTATACCATCGATCATTATTCGTCAACAACACCGGATACATCCGTTGATACTACAAGGAACTCTAAGTCCTACGCAAATGTGGAAGATGGCACCTGGTACTTTCACGTAAGAGCACAGGATAAGGTGGAAAATTGGGGCAGTGCAGATCATTACAGGGTAAATATAGACACTACAAATCCACCGGCACCTATAATCGCATCCTCAACACACCCGAATGAGGACATCTGGTACAACAATAACGATCCATTGTTTACATGGATGACTCCGTCTGATCCATCCGGAATTTTAGGCTACAGCTATACCATCGATCATTATTCGTCAAAAACACCGGATACATCCGTTGATACAGCAGGGAACTCTAAGTCCTACACAAATGTGGAAGATGGCACCTGGTATTTCTACGTAAGAGCACAGGATAAGGCAGGAAACATTGGAAGACCTGGTGTATATCACTTCAATGTCGACACAATCAAACCCTCCTCCAATGTGAACGCTTTGTCTCCAACACAAACAACAACCTCTTTCACAATTAGCTGGAATGGCTCTGACACAGGCGGATCTGATTTGAAATGGTATGATATCCAGTATAAAGATGGTCCAAGTGGAACTTGGACCGATTGGAAAACTCAAACAACATCAACATCAGCTACATTTGGCCCAAATGATCCGGTAACTGTTCAGTCGGGTCATACATATTATTTCCAATCGAGAGCCCAAGATAATGCCGGAAATTGGGAAACATATCCAGGAGGAGAAGGAGATGTCAACACTGCTATCAGCGCTCCACCGCCAACACCAGCACTAACGCCAACTCCTACAATAGCACCCACTCCACCGCCAACACCAGCACTAACGCCAACTCCTACAATAGCACCCACACCTAGGCCAACGCTAGCACCAGCACCAATGCCATTACCACGTATACCAGGATTTGAGGTATCATTCGCAGTTGCAGGATTGTCGGTAGTAGCGTATCTTTTGAGAAGAAATGCATGAAAAAAGGTATGTTCCCAGAGGGGGCGATATAGAAGTGACGTATACTAAGGATTTAGGGATGTATAATTAAAAATATGGTAACTATCTACCCATATACCGATTGGACTATTTTAATGACAATAATAAACAAAGAACTTTATATCTAAGAGGCTTTAGGAAGTTTTTATATCCACATTCAACGATATTTGATTTTTAACCTGGAAAGATATTTTTGAAATTGGACATGCGAAACCATCGCTCCTCTTTCAGGATAATTTACTTTTATCCGCTCTGTTTCTATAATTTCTCCTTACCTTTGTAAGACAGAAAACCTAGGACTATAATAAATATTGATACCAAGCAAGCTCCTAAAATCGTTGTGTATCTACCAGAATATTCACTTCCTAACAACAGCCCAACTCCGATGCCCCCAATGATACCTATCGCCGATTCTATTTTATCTAGTTCATTCATATTTTTCCTCCTGAGAATTACAACTTCAAAACAAATATTTCCTTAAAGATTGTTAAACTTTTTTAAAGAAGATTGCTGTGGCAAATAATTCGATGCGATTTAATAATTAATTATATTATCGTATCTCCCCGCCAATTCCCTCCAGCACTTTTTCCACTTTATGTTGAACCTCATTTGGATCTTTGTCCCCAATTATTTTTATCCTGTACGTAAGGCTGACATGACCTTTCTTAATCCCATAGGTATCGACTTGCTTCACTGAAATGATGCCTTCTACGCCTTCTATGATCCCTGCAATTACTTCTGGCTTTACGCAATCTAACAAAGCCACAGATATGTCTCGCCTATGATGCATCAAGTTATCTATCTTCCACTGAAGAAGTTCGCCCGCACTAAGCAAACTGACGTTTTCGATCTTCAGCTCTGTCCTTTTTCCCTCCCTCTCCAGCAAAACCTCCTGAGGCGTAACTTTCCTAACGATCCCAATATGCACAACACCAGAATAGATATGCCTGAGCCCCCTCTCCTCTCCGATGGAGTTGGCTAGGATTTCAAGCTCTGATATTTTTGCATTAACGAGCTTATCAGACCTTCGTAAGGCTGATTCGGTGTCTCCAAAATGGCTTGCTGCGTTCCTCATCAATCTAACAAATTTTTCATTTTCTCCAGACTCAGCGCTCTCTGACAGCTCTAAACACTGTGTAATAAATGCATCATGCACTTTTTTCACATCTGGACTTGCTTGAATCATTGCATATAGGTGGGGATTTTGAGCCAGAATTCTACCCACAAAGTCGACCATTATTTCGTACACAGGACTCATAAATCGCCTTGATTTGTTGAGATCAAACTCAAGGGCATCCATCGTGGCACCGACAGCTATGTATGCAAAATGAGTTAATCCCTGGATAACTGCCATCATCTGGTCATGTTCCTCTGCAGAAAGAAATTCCACGTGTGCGCCATTATCCTCAAAAAGGGCGACGATCTTCGGGAGCCAATTCTCGCACCGCCCTTCCACCTTCACCAGAATCACGGTCTGACCTAGGGGTTCTGACACCGTGGGACCGAACATTGGATGCGTGCCGATCAGCTCAACGCCTTTTGGCGCCTTTCTCATCGCTTTCATAGGACCTTTCTTGACCGATGTGACGTCCATGAGTAAGCTACCAGGACGCATGTGAGGTGCTACTTTGCCTATTACCTCTTCGGTGACATTTATCGGTACGGATATCAGCACGATGTCAAAATTGACCACTTTTTTTGTTACGTCTTCCACAAAACCTGTCCCAAGCTCCCTAGCAACTTCTTGTGCGTGAGGATCTGTATCTGCTATGCTGATTGCATAATTTTGTCTCTTGAGAGAGCGAGCAAACCACTGCCCCATGTTTCCTGCCCCGCCGATAATCAACACTTTAGGGCACATCTCACAGCATCCTCCATCACATCTATTGGCGCATTCTGGGACGTCCATATCTTGAAAGATTCCGCTCCTTGATGCACAAGCATGTCGACCCCATCTATGGTAATTGCACCTGCCTTTTTGGCTTCCCTCAGCAATCGAGTCTCGATCGGATTGTACACTAAGTCAAAGACTATCAAACCAGAGTGCATCTGGTCTGCTGTAACCAGCGTTTCTTCCGTCTTAGGAAGCATCCCGACCGAAGTCGAGTTGATCAATATGTCAGCTTTTTTTATGAGCAGATGTAGTCCCTCCAGACCAGTGCCGACTGCATCGCCCATAGTTCGGACCTCTTTCGAAAGTTTAATAGCCCTAGATGCGGTTCTATTTGCGATGGTCAGGGTTGCTCCGTCCTTGGCAAACTGAAATGCAATTGCTCTGGCTGCACCACCAGCACCAAGGAGCAAAACTCGCTTATCTACCACATCGATGTTGTGCTTTTCCAAAGCACGTTTTGCGCCGATGCCATCGGTATTGTAGCCTAGGATCTCGTCCTTAAAATTAATGGTGTTAACTGCACCTATTTTTTTGGCGAGAGGGTTTGCATCTACCAAATCTAATGCCCTTTCCTTAAGCGGTATTGTCACGTTCAGTCCACCAAAGCCAAGCGCTTTGGCGCCCAAGATCGCACTGGTTATATTTTCAAACTTAACTCGAAAGGCATGATATACCCCATTGATTCCCAATTTTCGAAATGAGGCATTATGCATGATCGGAGATAGACTATGCTCGATGGGATCTCCGATCACTCCATATATCTTTTTCATTTACCTCACCAAGGTATCAAGCGCATTTCTTAGCTCTTTTACAGATAATTGTCCTGGCGCTTTTGCCGCGCCGCTGACATGACCATAGGTCAATGCAGAGCCATATAGCGGTGCTATCACTCTTGAATGTTTACCGATTAGGCCCATGGCTATCATACACAAGGGTTTCTGTGCCTGAAGTGTGATTTCCAGCAAGGAGATAGCATCACTGAGAGATGTAGCCATGACCGCAAGCTTCGGAATATCTCCTATGCGACGAGCCTCCTTCAATATTTCTAACATTTGTTCTTTAGTAGGGGTTTCAGAGAAATTATGATAGGAGACTATCGATACTATGCCGCTATTTCTAGCCTTGTCCGTTACAAAATCCCTCTCTGCTGCACTAAGCTCTATGTCAACTGCATCGGAGTACTCCATAACTGACATCAGCATCGAAATTCTTTGATCTTCTGAATAAACAAATGACCCACCCTCACTCTTTAGACGGTTAGTAGCGATGATCGGTAGAGATGTTGCATTGGCGACATCTTTAAAGAAGCCTATCACGTCCTCCTTCTTGGGGATTAAATCCATTCGGATCTCAAGTATGTCTGCTCCCGCTTTTTCCGCCATCTCGACTTCATCGACGCTAGTTATAACCCCGACTATTTTTGGCGTAGTAAGTTCGACATCACCTATGCGCATAAATATCCCTATTTCTCAATGATCGTCTCTTCGATCTTCATGCCAAAGTGTCTACCGCCTTCTTCATAATGAACCAGTACTTCGTCCCCCTCTTTTAAATCTGTGACTGCTTTTGGAGTTCCTTCTTTAGTCACTAGTTTTATGGTCTCTGCGTTCTGGAGAATGGTCTTTATTTTATCTCCTTTAACCTGTGCTTCAACGAGCAGGAGAGGTCTACGCTCGATCTTTATCCTTCCTATAGTCGCTTCTCTTGACACCCCTTGAAAATTATTGAGCGATACGTCATCCCCACTTTGTAGCTCAGACAGATATTTTGTCTTGCCGCTCACATACACATATGCATGAACTGCACCAGCATTTACGCGAAAGGGACGTGAAGCAACATATGGGCTCTCCTCAGTTTCTCCATGAACTAAGAATAAGCCATTGGACTGCGAGCCGATCAGCATACCTTCACCTTTACTCAAAAGTGAGCAGGTATCTACACACACACGATCGCCCATTCCAACCGCTTTCACCCTTGTGATCTTTGCGGGGATTAGGGATATGGGCTCCACTCCAGAAATCTCAGCAATCTGGACAGTTCGCTTTATCTCAGATGTATCATTTGTTTCCAATAGGACGCCGTCTGATCCATGCTCAAGCGTTGCCATGGCAACCTTCGCCTCTGAAGAGCTTTTTACGCCTGCAATGATCTCTACATTGTGCTTTTGTAGCGCTGCGATCAAGTTCTCTAGAGGGATAACCTTCCAATCCGTTCCAA
>CAYZWV010000034.1:0-13221 GCA_964482255.1 uncultured Methanocellaceae archaeon | reverse complement strand
CATATATCCCTCAAGCACTATTTCGGCATCTGGCACTTCCACCCCGTTCTCGCATCTCATAAGCTTGATGGGTTCGCCTTTAAGAGCAGAAGCATAGTTAAATTCCTTTCCTACTGGAACCCTCGTGCAAGAAGCGAATAACGTGACGGGGTCCATCCCAATTGTTATCGCCACTGGCAGTGGTTCATCCCTCTGGGATGCTTTTCGATGCATGGTGTATGTGTGGCGTGGTGGTACTAACCTTGCTACTAATTCAGTCTTGCTCAAAACCATTAGCCTGTGAATGGATGCATTCTGCACGCCATTTAATCTCGAGATCACCACACCTGAGGTTATGTATGGCTGCTCTCCCTTAAAATGGGTCAGTATCGGCAGCTTGGAAAGGTCTGGTTTGCTTATTTCATCCAAACACATATCATCGTCTGTAACGATCACCTTGCCACATTTGATCTTTGAGAGTTTCTTTGCTATCTCATTTTTGGGAATTTTCAACGCTTTAGCAAGGATATCCCGTGATCCCAATAGGTTCATCACGACCTTTGAACCTTCAACATCATGGAAAAGAGTGGCACAACCTCTTTTCGCAATTGCTGCTGCCTCCAATTTGGGAGACACCCTCTCAGGAACTTCAATCAGCAAACCATCTCCAGCGATCTGGTTTATGAAATCCCTAAAACTCAAGTACTCCACCTCTCAGATAGTTCGTGCTCCATCCCCAAGAGGTCTAGGATGCGTCCAACTATAATATCTATTATATCGGAAGTTGTCTCGGGGCGTGAGTAAAAGCTTGGGCAGGCAGGCATCACTATAGCTCCCGCTCGCTTTATTTTCACCATATTCTCCATATGGACTAAACTGAGGGGAGTTTCCCTTGGCACTAAAATCAATTTTCTACCTTCTTTGAGACATATATCCCCCACTCGAGTGATCAATGTAGAAGAGATGCCATTTGCAATTGATCCCAGTGTTTTCATGCTGCATGGTACGATCACCGCCGCCTCAAATTGATAAGAGCCACTGGCTATCAACGCTGCCAAGTCATCTGGTTCATGTACGTGTGATGCAAGTCGTATGACATCCTTTATATCATACTCCGTTTCAATTTTCAAGATCAATTTGGCACTCTCTGATATGATTAGGTGTATTTCTGCCCTATTGCGCAGTACCTCTAGCAACCTTACACCATATTGCACTCCGGAGGCGCCGCTTATCCCCACAACTATCTCATTCAACAAGATAATTCCTCGCTACTTTCTCTACTTTTACCCTATGTTCTTCTGGCGTGTACACGCCTAACTTCCAATTATCCCATTGAGCTTCCACTAATATCTGCACTAGGTGCGAAGCTTCATCTAAACGCTTCATTTCATCATTGATCATTATCCTCGACCTGCCCTCTGCGACTTCTGGACGCTTTGGAATGTCCAACAAAACATAGCCCTCTGGAAGTCCCGCCTCCATCTCTATTTCTCTCTCAATTTTTTTGTAATGACTGCTGATCTCCTGTATTTTCTCTATGTCCACTGAATCCTTTCCAACATAAATCGCTCGTTTGAACAACCTGCGTTGGTCCATTCGCTCTGCGATATCACGCGGATAACCTTTTGAGCCTCTTAATGCATTCATCAGCTCATAGTCGTCCATCCTTCTTAACATATCGGGTTCCAGTCCAGCTTCTATAAGCTCCTCAGTGGCGTGTGAAAGCATTGCCTCACCGATCCTGCTCACATGATGGAAATATACGGTGGGGTGCATCAGAAATCGGGATACAAGCAAGGATTCTGCAGTCTGCAATCCGCCTTCTTTGACCACTAGCCATTCGTCTCTTAGCTCCATTTCGTATATCAATCGCACATAGTCGATGACTCCGTATGCAACACCAGTATAGTAAGCATCCCGTACCAGATAATCCATTCTGTCAGCATCGAGTTCACTGTTTATCAGCTGCCCTAGCGGCGTTTCGCCTAGAATGAGTTTTGAGATTAGCGATGGATCGATTAAATGCGACTCTAAAACATCTGCAATTCTCCCCATCATAAGGTCGCTTACATCATCGTGATTTTTACCGGTGTATCTCTCCAAAAGATCTTCCGTGGAATGTGAGAACGGCCCATGCCCAATATCATGTAGCAATGCAGCTGCTCGAATATCTTCTCTTTCTTTGCCAGAAATGCCCAAGTGATCTAAGAGTTGATCAACCAAATGTAGTGTGCCGAGCGAGTGTTCAAATCTGGTGTGGTTAGCGCCCGGGTAGACAAAAGTTGATAGACCAAGTTGTCGAATGCGCCTTAGGCGTTGTACTTCTGGTGTGTCAATAAGTTCTAGTGCGAACCCATCCAATAATATGTAACCATGGACGGGGTCCTTAATGACTTTCATCAATTATAAATGGTGCTTAATATTATAACGTTTTTCTGATGGCGAGGTTGTTGTAAAAAAATATTAAACCCATTAACATCCAACTTAAGTAGGTGAAGTGGCTTAATAAAATCTTTGGCAGAGAGAAAATACCAACTACAATCGCCTTCGATGAAATAGATGCTTGGCTGGAAATAGCATCTGGAGCACTGTTTCCTAGCTTGAGCACAACTGCCAGCAGGTTGTATGAGGAGATAAAGGATGTACAAGATAGACTTAGGCAAAATATCTCCGATCTTCAGGATGCTGAGAAAGCTGAGAATATACCCAGTCCTATCACAAAATCGGGATTGAACACTCGCGATAAGATGGTAAAACGTCTCAATTACGTGGTCGACAAGATGTCTATCCCGACTCGAACCGATTATAAAACGGTTTTATCTTTCCATAGGATGATGACCTCAAGCATGGAATTTGCACTGGCGACTCCACAGAAGAACATCTATTGCATTAGGTCACTATTTCCTGATGAGGTTGAGAAGATCATCTCAAATCTCGATCGACTGAAAGCCATTCTTAACCAACTCATTGTACCTATAGTAGAAAAAGAAAATAAGATAATGAATCTGGATAAGGTGCCAGAGATGGTACAAAGTGTAAAAGATATCAAATCCACAATAGAGAAACAAAAAGAGACTGTCAGGGATCGAGAAGAGAGGGTACTCGAGCTCAAAAAGAGAATCGAAGCGGATGAGGAAAGAATGAGGATACTTGAAGAAGGGGAAGATTGGATGCGGTTACAAGATCTCGAAACCGAATTATCTTCGTTAGAAAAAGAGTTGGACATGTTCGAAGCGGATTTGGCCAGACTTTTCTCTCCGATTAACAAGGCGCTCAAACTATTGAAGAAACAGGATGAAACCGGGCGGCATACACTCGCTCTTGAAGATAGAAGGGTGCTATCCTCAATATTATCTTCGCCGATTCTTGCGCTAGATGAGAATGTCGGAGATTTTCTTCGCACTCTACGGAATATCATCAAAGGAGATGTCCTCCCCCTAAAAGACAGGGGGCGAGATAAGACATTGGAAGGGATAGAACATCTGTTAAATGCTGAAATATTTTCTATTAGGGAGAGACGCAATATTCTGCAGTCAAATATAGAAAATGCTAAAGATCAGCTTTCAGGACTAACAATATTAAAAGATAGGGAGGAAATCGAAAGATCGATCATTTCAGCCAAGGGGCAAATCGCTCGATTAAAAGAAGATATGGTGCGCTCTAAAAAGCACATAGATTCGTTGGAAAAAAACCTTGATGGTGAAGTAAGGCTGTTATTAAATGCTCTGGAGAGTATTGCAGGCAAGAAGATCGATGTTAATTTGAGCTAGGTCAGAACCTATGAAAGCCTCAAACTCAAATATACACGAGCAGGATGTGTATAGAGAAAATGCAACGACTAAAAATATAAAGCAGGTATTTAGAAATTCTAGTTGCAATAATCTGATATGATCCTAAAAAAGCCCCATAAAGTATAAGGTTCTATTGTGCTATTTTGAGAAGTTCTCTGGTTTTCAGGACCTATGGTGGCTTTTATTTGAAATCATTAGAATATCAGGCGCTTAGGATGGACGAAATATAACTTGATGTTGAGTTACTTATTAATTAATTAGGTATAATCACTCTTTTGAGATACCCAGGAGTGAAAAATTGATAGACATCGCAAAAAGCAGATTCGTTGATGCTTCATTTGTACTGAGAGATAACGTATATGTGGTTGCATCCGTCGAGCTTGGAAATACGACGATCAAATCGATCCTAACTGCCACCGATCTAATCGAAGGGAGAACATACTTTCTCGACAAGACGGTTGAACTTACCATCTCCATTCGACCACCCAAAGAGAACGAATATGTTTTCGGGAGAACAGTTATAGGACAACCACTATCAAGAGAGGCTATATCTGAAGCTATCCAAAAAATACTCATCCGATCGATGACGAAGTCGATGATCAGCGTGAATGATTTGAACTTCGTAGTCCGATCTACAGGAGTAGTGGCGGGATTTGAGACTCCTGAGGAGGTAGGCGAGATTATCAAGGCATTGGCTGATGGCTGCCTAAAAGCGGGAATACCACCACGCAAGATGACAGGAGCGATGAGAAGATCCGATTTGCCGTCATCGTTGCAAAAATACTCGTTTATGGATGATGTACTATTCGATGGAGCAGTGGCTGGTGTTAAATGCACTATGCCTATAGTTGCAAATGAGATGGAAAGCGAATTGGTGCTGGCGGGAATCAAAGAGGGTGCTAAGTGGACCGATGTGGACTTTCGAAGTCCCTGCATAGGAATAGACTTTGGGACGACTTTGGCGGGAAGAGCAACCAACGAGGAGGTGCCATATGCGAGCGTTATCGGGAGCTATTGCGGATTAGCTGGAGCGATATTCGATGCTCTTGCCCGACCAGTTGCGGATACAGCACTCCAATTGTCATATCCTGCTGAGCAGAATGTCCCAGAGAGCTATGTAGAGGATGTAATGCGCCTTATCAAGATCAAACGAGTAACCTCTGAAAAGAGATTTGGCACCGTACCCGTCGACCAGAAAGGGCTGAAAGAGTCTGGCATAATTCTCATTGGAGTAGACGTTGGAATAAACGGAAGTAAGTTGAATGAGTTGAGTAAAATAAGCGTAGAGCTTTTGGAGGAGGATCGACGAAAGATTCTGGGGCTCATAGACAATGTCTCCTCTGAATTGGTGAAGAGGCTCATTGAAATTTCATGGGATTATGGGCTCAAGGGATCGATTGGGATTACGGGAAGGGGTGCTATCACCGGTGACAAACCGAGGATGATCAGGGATAAATTGGGCACTCAAGATTTGGTCTTCGTGGATGACGGACTTGCTAGGGGTGCAGCTGTGCTTGCAAGATGTCTGCATTCACTGGGCACCCCAAAATCTCCCATCGGTGGCATAAAAGGGGGAAAATGCGTTATGAATCTGAGGAGATGTCGATGAAGATTGGAAGGTTTATCAGAGCTAGTACGATCAGCGATGCCTGGTACAGGGGCTTGAATTTGATTTGGAATAATAGCGAAACGATAACGGATGAAAGGGGCAGCAAGATCAAGGAACTGCTCAATCTGATGATCGTAATTCAGAATCCATATGAGGATCAAATACCAAAGGATACTGCATGGAATGCAGAGCGATTGGAAGAGTATTCCAAGCAGTTGATTTTTGGCAGCGAGCAAGATTTTGTCTATACCTATGGGCAACGCCTACGTAATTGGAACGGGACTGATCAAATCAATTTTGTAATAAGGAAACTCAAGGAAAGCCCAAGCTCAAGGAGGGCAACATGTGTCACCTGGATGCCGTCAAAGGACACAAAGGCAGAGGAAGTGCCATGTATGATCCTACTTGATTTCAAGCTTCGAGGCGAGCTGGATTTAACAGCCGTGTTCCGATCACATGACTTCTACGGTGCAGCAGCTGCCAATTGGTATGCCCTTTCAAGATTGCTGGGGCATGTTTCGAAGCAAGTGGGTGTCACTCCCGGGAAGATTATATCTGTAAGCATCTCAGCCCACATATATGAGTATGACTGGGATGATGTGAGTGAGATAGTGGAATAAGATGTTGATGAAGTCGTGTTGGGGGGCATTTAAGAAGTCATAACCTACGCCCTCTCTAAATCAATCGCCTAAAAAGTCAAATATGGAGATAGTTATCCCAAGAGTTGGGATGGTGTAGAGGAGTAGGGTATAATTTTTGATTAGCGATTTATTTATTATATAATATCATTAAAAAACTAAAAGGACGAAAGTCTAAATATTTTTCATTGATTCATTAATGTTGACGACCTAACAATTCCTGCATTAACATCCCTATAAACAGTATACAATATATTGATAGAAGTATCGTCAGAAAAAACATTAACACCGAGACTGCGTTTATGGATGCTGACATATCTAAACCAATACGTAGGGGCATGTCCGGAGTAGTACCTATTATACCTATTATTGAGATACAAAAAACAGAGCTGGCTAAAAGGAATATACATTTTAAACCCCGCGCCAAGATTACTTTCTCGTGTTCTTTTATTTTTTCATATCCTAATATAAAAATAGCCATCATGATGGTTATCGATAAAATAGTTCCGAAAACTTGAGCTATCGTAGTGTAGAGGCCAGATAAGCTTTCATGACTAATTGCAAATTCTATTCCCAAAATTTGGATATCTAAGATAGTTTTTAAAAATATCAGAGATAGCAAAGCTCCCAGCCTTTCATACGGCTTTCTTGTTTCAAAAAATCGTTCTAGCATGGGAAGTCGTTCCTCTGCCCTTAATGCAAAATATTTATCGAAAATAACAACCCACAAAATAACAATAGTTAAAATGCCAAGATTAAACAATATGTTCTCCTTAATGGTGGCGGCAAAAGCAGCTGGATATAATAAGAAAGCAAACCAAAGAGTGCGATAAACATCGGAGATTATATTACTTGATATTTTTTTGTTGATAACAAAAATACCAAATAACAATGCGGAAAAGAAAATCTCCAAATAAATATAACTAAAATTAGTTTTTGAATGAATAAAAGTTAAGGTATAGGATATTATTATTGCGACAAGCAGAGTAACGGGTGGTTTTTGTGTCATTTTATAGATCAATGTGTTTTAATTACCTATAAACTTTGATTGTCTATAAAACCCATAAAGATACAAATCTCTAAAATGACCAGAAGATTATTCAAAAACCCTTAGGACTTGCCCGATTCCTTTGCTCTTTCCTTCTCGGAAGATGAACTTCTGCCCCTCGTAGATGTAATATGGATGGAACTTGAAACTCATCCGCACGTGTCCACTCTGGCCAGCCATCATGTAATCACGATCCAATTGTTCGAAGACAATGGCTTCAGCTATGGTTTCTAAGTGCATAACCGGTTCGTAGCCTTTTTTTATTCTGGTCGGGTGATTCAGGATTAGAACTTCTGCTTCAAACTCTCGTATCGCTTTGGGATTTCCCGTACATAGGACCATCCCTCGCCTTACTGTCTTTGGTGAAACTCCTTTGAGTGCTATCCCAACGATATCGCCCGATCTGGCTTGATCAGTCCTATAATAGTGCATTTCAATGGACTGAACTCTTACGGGTATGAATTTTCCATCAGCCATGGGTCCTAGTTGTAGCAAATCGCCAGCCCTAACCTCCCCTTGCTTGATGGATCCACTCACAACGATTCCAGCTCCTGCTATTTGATATATATTGTCTATATAAAGCTGGAAAGGTTTTTTACTCCCAAGATTCCGTTTTGGTAAATTGAGCAACAGCTTATCCAGCAGGTCCAAACCCTCTCTCGTGACAGCCGATGTGCGCAGGATGGGGGCAATCACACCTTCACTTAACTTATTTGAGACCATATTCAGATCAGATGCCGACTTCAAGCGTAAGGGTATCCTGCCCACGGTTCTTAGTACCTCTGATATTTCCTTTTCCACTTCCGCTATTCGAGTTTCATCGACTTTGTCTACCTTTGTTATCGCAATGATTGTAGGCAGATCCATTGCAAGTAATATGCCAAGATGCTCTCTCGTTAGATGAGTGACACCATCATTTGCAGCGACCGTTAAGAGACCGTAATCAAGTTTCTGACCGACTATTCCACGTATTGTCGTTCGCAACCAAGGTTCATGCCCTACCGTATCAACAAAAGAAACCAATTTCTCAGCAGATTCAACGATGGATGCTCTCTCCTTCTTGTTTAATGGGTTTTTCAAGTGAATAGTCTTGCCTGATTTGAAGCCGTATACTCCGTAGGACAGGTCAGCGGACAATCCACGTTCAATCTCGTGTGGCTGTACATCCAAAAATATGCAGGTCTTGCCGGAGCCGTCGTCGCATATGCCAGTAATCAATGACCCGATCAGTGTGCTCTTTCCATGGTCCACATGACCTGCGCTTCCAACTAGAATATGCTCCTGTATGACAGCTCGGTTTTTGATCGTAACTAGGCCAACGTATCCATCGCTCACAATATGTTCTTTACAATCGACAACCTCGGCATCAACTTCGATTGCGATGCAATTCAAAACAGACAACGTCTCATCGAACATCTTGCGTGATATTCCCTTGAATGAGCCTCCGTCTGTTACCCCTATGACATATAAGGCCGTACCACTTCCCATAATCATGCGGTGTTTCATTTGGCATGCTAAACTTTGCCTACGATCATCTCTGAGATGCACATCTTCAAGCAGAAATTCCTTGAACTCTATGTTCTTTCTTTCACCGTTGTCGACTATGGTAGTTATGTTCATCGTGTCATACTCTGATTTCTGATTAAAATACTTGTGCATCCACTACCACATGCCACACACCGGGAGAGTATTTTTTTATCTTGTTTAGTCCTAATATCTTTACAGATCTGCCCAATTTTGCAGCAGATCCCAGAATTCTTCTGATCGGACGGTCAAAAACGAGCTTTTCAGGCGTAGTTTCATGATAGTGAAGAATACCGCTTGATTTTAATGCATTAAATCCCTGTTCTAGATATTCAAATGCTTCAAAACTGCCCATTATCACCCGATCTGCTAAACCAACAGGTGTCACAGATGAACAATCTCCATGGATCGGTTGAACTATATCCTCTACATCATTAAGCTCGATATTATCACACAAGTAATTGTAGGCGAGAGGATTAATCTCGATAGCAATGACCCTTTTTGGATGAGAGTGGATGGCCATTGGAATCGAGAAGTACCCGATTCCAGCAAACATGTCCACAATAGTTCCTTTGCCGAGCTTACTCATCCTCATTCTTTCTTCCAGATTTCCTGGAGAGAACATTATTTTGGATGCATCCAATTTGAACAAGCAGCCGTTCTCTCTATGAATCGTCTCTGTACCATCACCCGCTATCTTTTCAACATTCGGCTCTCGATATCGACCTTTCACGCCCTTCATCATCAATGAAGTCTTGCACCTAGGATGTAATTCAAGAAGTGCATTTCCAATCTCTTTTTTTCTTTTTTGCAATGTAGTAGGAATGCTCACAATGATGACGTCTCCAATGATCTGCCATCCTTGTGGAAGTTGCTCTAACTCATCTCTGCTTAGAACATCATCGAGGAGTTGGATTAGATTGGTATTGGCATTACGCATTATGGGCTGATATTGCTCGATCGCATCATATTCTTTAGTATTGGTAATCGGCATATTAGTGATCGGCAACTCGATAAACTCCCCGTTTTGAACGATTTTCCTAGAGGAATCAAAGACGCCAAGATTCAATAATCTTTTTCGAATTATCTCCGCTTCTTCTTTTGGAACTCTTACAGCTTTCATGACAATGATATCAAATATAATATATAACATAAGAATATAACATAAGGATTCACTATGAATAAGGGTAGAAATGTATTTATACATTTAATGGCTACAATTTTAGGGATACCTAAATATTTGGGGGTAAAATGATGAAAATTAAAATTTTGAGCATTTTTTTCGTTATTATGTTGCTCATGCCTACAACAGGAGCGGTTGACAATCCAACGGTCGTGATCACGGACTATCAAGTCTATCCAGGTGTTCTTATGCCCGGTGATGTGGGCACCATAAAGATAACCATAAAGAATACAGCTATGGTGGCGACCCAGACAGATACAACTACAGACACATCCATAGGGACTGCCACTACCACAACCTCAACTAAAGACATAAATGCGGACATTCAAAGCGTATACTTATCTGGAAAAGGCATTGAGGTGATAAGTGGAAACTACGGGCATCTGGGGGAACTAGGTCCCGGCCAAAGCACGACGATCACATTTGCGGTAAAAGCTCCAATTAATGATGGTACCTACTTCCCAGAGGTCTTGATAGACGTTCTTGGTGGTGGAAGTGTAAAATATCCAATCCCCATAAAAGTAGACAGCTCCAGCGTAGATGTTTTAGCATCAAATCTTCCGTCGGAGATTCCTCAAGGGGATTTGACGGAGATCGAACTTAGCATAGCAAATCGAAGACCTAATTTGATTAACGGCGCAACCATTACTCCGATGGCAGAGGGAGTCGCGTTCACCCCTACTAAAATTTTCTTGGGTACGATGCAACCTGATGAGACGGCAACTGTCAAATTCACATTGAATCCGGACTCCATGGGTAGAAAGGATATCTCCTTAAATTTGACATACAAAAATGGTGATAACATACACTCCTCGAGCCTAGTGTCATCCGTGGATGTGAAGGAAAATCCTGGTGTAGAGCTGATAGTGACAGATAGTCCGACATCAGTCTTGGTTGGAGAGGATGCAGAGATCTCTTTTGACGTCGCAAACAGGATGTCAAAGAGCGTTTCAAGCGTCCGCGTAGTTCCCATGATAGATGAAAATATCAGTCCATCTGAATTCTTCATAGGGGAAATTAAGTCCGAGGAGAAGGTCACGGCAAAGTTCAATCTAGATACGACTGACTTGCCAGTAGGTCAAAACGATATCTACTTCAAGATATCATACAGATTTGCCGACCGCTACCAGGAGTCAAGTACAAAGGCATCTATAGCCGTTATCGACGAACCAGGCGTCATACTTATCCTAACCGATGCACCGACATCCGTTCCCAGAGGAGAGGATGCAGAGATCTCTTTTGACGTCGCAAACAGGATGTCAAAGAGCGTTTCAAGCGTCCGCGTAGTTCCCATGATAGATGAAAATATCAGTCCATCTGAATTCTTCATAGGGGAAATTAAGTCCGAGGAGAAGGTCACGGCAAAGTTCAATCTAGATACGACTGACTTGCCAGTAGGTCAAAACGATATCTACTTCAAGATATCATACAGATTTGCCGACCGCTACCAGGAGTCAAGTACAAAGGCATCTATAGCCGTTATCGACGAACCAGGCGTCATACTTATCCTAACCGATGCACCGACATCCGTTCCCAGAGGAGAGGATGCAGAGATCTCTTTTGACGTCGCAAACAGCAGATTACGTGATGTCACTGGCGTCAGAGTGATTCCAGTCACCGACTTAAGAACGAGTCCTTCGGAGGTTTTCATAGGAACGATGGAGACCGATGACGTGTTCTCAGCCAGATTTAAAATTGACACGAATGATCTGCCAGTAGGCCGCACAGATGTGAGCTTCAAAGTGGTATTCAAAGATGGCAGCAGATCCTATGAATCCAATGATTACACTATCTCTGTTAGAGTGGTAGAAATGCAGAGTAGTTCTTCTACTTCTTATCAAATCGTAATACTTTTCGTCGTCGTTGCTCTGGTTATCGGCGGATATTACGTATATCGACGTAGGCGGAGTAAGATCTAATGATCCGCGCCTTAAACTTGGAGAAAATATATAAAATGGGGGAAATAGAGGTACCTGCTCTGCGAGGTGTCAGCCTAGATATACCTGATGGGGATTACATAGCCATAGAAGGACCTTCCGGCTCAGGAAAATCCACACTGTTAAACATGATAGGCTGTCTGGATCATCCTACCCGCGGAAACGTCTTTATCGATGATATCGATACTTCAAAGCTCAACGATAATGAGTTGGCCAAAATTAGGAGGGAGAAAATAGGCTTCATCTTTCAGATGTTCAATCTGATTCCCACGCTTAACGCAATAGAGAACGTTTCGCTACCGATGATGTTTTTTGGAGCTTCGCGTGGTAAGAGACTTGAAAGGGCAAAGGAGCTACTAAAAATCGTTGGTCTGTTAGATAGGGCAGATCACAAGCCCTCAGAACTTAGCGGTGGAGAACAGCAAAGAGTTGCGATCGCAAGAGCGCTTGCAAACGATCCACCAGTGATCTTTGGCGATGAGCCAACCGGAAATCTGGATACTGAGGCAGGCAACGGGGTCATGGACTTTCTGGAAAAACTGAACAAAAAAGGCGAAACGCTCATAATTGTAACCCACGATCCAGAGATTGCAGCCAGGGCAAATAGAAGTATCAGAATGCGCGATGGCACCCTTATGGCATAAAAAAAAGTCATCCTGAAGGCATCAAAATGTTATACGATAGCTTTCTCTTGGCATACAGGAATATAAAGGAGCGCAAGTTCCGTTCATTTTTAACCCTATTGGGCATCGCAGTAGGGATAGCTGCAATCATCTCGTTGATAGCGGTGGGCTATGGTATGCAGTACGCGATAACAGAGGAGCTTGTGGGGATGGCTGATATCATAACCGTTATGCCTGGGCGGCAGGTAATACCTGGGCTGGGTGGCTACGCCGAACCTCTCACAGATAGAGATATTGTAGATATAGAAAGGATAGGCGGTGTCGAGAATACGGGACGTTGGATGTATGGAACCGCCCAAGTCGAACACAGAAAGCAGCGCACTCCGGTCACGATAATATCTGGCGAAACACGAGACCTGGAAGAAATGTATGAAGTGTATGCTGAATTCGAACAAGGGCGATGGATAAATGAACGTGACTACCGGGGATGCACCGTCGGATATAATGTTGCACATGAATATTTCGATGAAGACATCGGTATTGGCGATCGCCTAACAATTAACGGAGAGAAGTTCGTGGTGGTCGGAGTCCTTGAAAAAGCCGGAGCTATGGCTTCTCAAGACCTTGACCCCAACATATTTCTAACCATAAGAGCTGCCCAGGAGGTCTTGGGAACCAAGGACATATATATGCTTACGGTGCGAATTAGTGACATCGACAGGGCTGATGATATCGCCGATGAGATTGTGGAAACACTAGACGAAAACCATAATATAGAAGACTTCGCCCAAGCGCTGACAATGGGCTCGTTTATAGAGCAGATAGGAACTGTCTTCTTGATCCTTCAGGCTGTTCTCGTTGGAATTGCTTCCATTGCACTGATCGTAGG
>CAYZWV010000033.1:0-13236 GCA_964482255.1 uncultured Methanocellaceae archaeon | reverse complement strand
ACATGAACTCGACTTCCGCCAAACCATAGTAATCGATCTCTCCTAAGAACCGAGAGCCGATCTCTTCCAACTCCGGTATGTCGACCGAGACAACGTAAGTAGAGGCGTGCCCAAAATCCATCGGGTGCTGGCGTTTGCGATTGGCGATAATTCTGGTAATCGCCTTTCCATTTTTGAAAAAAGGGCAGAACGAATAAAGATTCTCCGGACCGCCAGGGATCATCTCCTGGATGACGATCTTGTCAGGCTCAATGTAGTTTCCCATGATTTTAAATTGCTTTCGCAACTCTTCGCGGTTCCGTGCCAACAGTGCCTTTCTTTTTGTCTTGCGATAAAAATTAGACTTAATATTAGGCTTTAGAATTACCGGGAATCGAAGTCCCAAGTCGGTAAGATTGCAATCGCTTTCCACAAATCGCGTTTCGGGGACAGGTATGTTCAGCTTCACGGCAAGCTGATAAGTCAGTTTCTTATCGAGGCAATGCTTAACGATACCCCATGATGGGGTGGCGACCTTGAAATACCGATCCAGATTTGCTCTGGACCTTGAAAGCATCGCCACCTGTTCATCGTTGTTGGCGAAAACCACCCAGCCGCTCAAATCTCGATCTATTGCCAGATGCTCAAGAAAGCGAAGATATTCGGTCGTATTGTGCACAGAGGGAGATCGGTAATAGTAGGTCTTTCTGTTCGAATACCTCGCAATAGAGGCGCCCTCCGAAAGGACACATACCGGGATGCCATTCTGGTACAGGCTTCGCGCCAGGCCCAGCGCTTGAAAGTCTCCATCCAGTATTATGGCTCCGAGTTGACTGCGGCTCAACGTCTTATGTTCCTTGCTCAACAATCAGTTGGAAAAATCGTATCTGAAATGCTCAATGGCCTTACGGACAATAATCGTCTTGAAGAATCTCTTTTGCGCGAATTCCGAAGAGAGGATCCAGGCAGCCGTAGATCTCATCAGGGGAAATCGTCTGAGCTTTCTCTTGATTGCTTCTCTGGTTACCTGCCTCTTTACAACTCTAAGCCTTTTGAAAATCTTGATACGATCGTCTTGTGACAACTCGGGCGTATCGAAGATGGGGCGGTAATGCAGGCAAGAGATATCATTGAGATACTCTTCGGGATTTATGAGAAAGCGGTCGTTGCGCTGGACCCAATCGTAGACTTCTGTTGCAGGATAAGGGATGAGATTGTAGAAATGAACATCATCAATGGGATATCTCTGCACCAACTGAACCATATCGTCGATGTCCTCAAGTGTTTCTCCGGGAAATCCCACGACGAATAGCAGCTTAACGCCAATTCCCAGCGCGCAGGTCTCCCTAATAGCATCTTCGATCGCAGCCATGTTCTCTCCCTTTTTGACAATCCTGAGGGTTCTGTCATTGGCTGCATCGACGCCGTAAGCTATATATCTGAATCCCGCTTCGACCATATGTTGAAGCATTTCTCTATCGACGAAGTCTGCACGAATGCCGTTCGAACACCTCAACACCAGATCTCTCATTCCGCTTCTGATAATTCCGTCACAGATCCGGTGGACTCTCTCTTTTTCCAGGTTGAAATTGTCATCGTCAAAATTGAATTGTCTGTAACCTCTATCGTACCAGTACTGAAGCTCGCCAAGCACATTTTCAGCACTCCGGGCCCGATATCTCGGGAAAAGCGTTTTATTGGGACAGAATATGCACCGGTGCGGACATCCTCTGCTTGTATAGATATTCATCTCCTGAATGTATCTATCAAGCTCGAATTTTTCATACTTCGGAAACGGTATATCATCAAGGTTTTCTACATAGTCGCCATTCCCGTTGTCGACAATCGATGCGCCATCTTTGTAAATCAGGCCTTTGATTCTGTTCTCACCGCCGTCAAGCTGACAAAGCTGCACCAGTACGCGTTCGCCCTCCCTGACAACACCGTAGTCTATGCCTTTGCATTCCCGCAGCACCTGCTTTTTCAATGACGTAACATGCGGTCCGCCTACAACGATCTTCAGTTTCGGATAGTTTTCCTTTATGGCGTCAATCAAGGAGTAGGTTTTTTTATATTCGAGTGATATCACGGTTATTCCCAGCAAGTCGGGTTCGAACAAATCTATCTTTCTCAAGAGATGCTTCAGCCGATATCCGAGGTTCATGTCGAGGACGTCGTGCTCTATCTCTTCCTGCTTCAGGCTTTCGGCCAGATAGCCCAAACCAAGCGACGGCCTCAAGACCATCCAATCTGAAGATATTCGAGGACTTACCAACAGAACTCTCTTATTCACGTTTTGCCTCCCTGTTCCCGATCAAGCTTGCGGAGCACCCTGGCGGGGGCTCCTGCTACAACCGTATACGCCGCAACATCCTCCAATACGACCGAACCCGCGCCTACGACAGCGCCCTCGCCGACAGTGGTATTCGGAAGGATTATAGCGCCCGAGCCTATCCAGGCGTCTCTTTCTATATGTATCGAACCTTCCGCAGTAGGCGCATAGCCTGCTATCTTTGATTTGTTCGGATTCGAGACGGTTACGAGGGTTACTCGCTCTGCGATCGCTACGCGATCGTCGATTATGATATTGCCCCGATCCGTTAATTCATCACAAACGATCAGATCTTCTCCTATGTAGACGTTTCTTCCAATCCTATAGCCGGCCAATCGCAAGAACATTTTCCGTACACTGTTACGAGGGAAGTGCTTTCCAACCAGTTTCATCGATCTCTTTATGAAAGCTTTTAGCATGTCAACATGTAACTAGGTATCGTTAAGATTAAAACTACGAAGTATGTTGCAATTAAGCTATGCCTTTCCAAAAAAACCACGACGTATAAAACGATAAGTACCGCGAAAGATGTCAAATTTGTTTGGCATCAATCGTATAAATTTGACTAACCTCCAAGGAACAGTATAAAAGCGTCTCGTCGCACTGGCTGCTAGACTTTGAATACGTTTTCTTGGGATTTCATAAATATCAAAATTTGCTTCAAACATATTATAATCAAACCTTCCAGCTTTATTAGTAATTTCGGAATGCGTTTCCCTATACATATTGTATATTTCTGTTCCTTCATATGGTGTTACAATAAAAAAATTAGCAGAGTGCAACCGAGAACTAATTGCGAACTCTATGGTTTGTCTCATTTCCTCCTCTGTTTCTGTAGGAAAACCAAGCATAAAAAATCCATGACTTAGAATATCGAGTTGATCACATATCCTAATAGCATCTTCAACTTTTTCCAGATTTAGATATTTCTTAATTTTTTTCTGTAATCGCGCCGAAACAGTTTCAATCGCAATACTTGTTTTATAAAGACCGGCTCGTTTAGCCTTAACAAAAAATTCTTCGTCAACCCTATCAGCTCGAATACCATTGGGAAAAGCCAGAGACAGCCCGGTGCTAATATTTGCTATCCCTTCTAAAATTTGCTTTGCACGTTCAAGATCGATGTTGAAAGAATCGTCAATAATATGGAACTCACGTATTCCATATTCGTTTGCTAGCAAGTAGACCTCGCGTAAGACAGAGTCAACACTTCGTTTCCGAAATGTCCTCCCCATCACGTTGTGACAATAGGCACAGTTGTATGGACAACCACGAGAGGTAATAATCGACATGTAGTTAGGGTATTTTAGAAAGTAATTCAAATTCACAGTACCAAAATATTTGGTAAGATCAATCATATCCCATGCAGGCAATGGAATATTATCTAGATCCTGAATGTATTTTGATTCCTGAGTACCTGCGATATCTTTTCCGCTTCTAAATAAAACCCCAGGGACACAATTCATTTTCATTGTGCGTGGAGAATTATTGCTGTTAGCTATGCCTTGCATTAAGGATACAATTGCCTTTTCTCCCTCGCCTATAACGATAGAATCTGCACTTACAATCTTAAAGGTATCTTCTCTCATAGATGTAGGAAACGGACCCCCTAAGCAAATATGAATATCTGGATTAAAATCGCGGATGCTTTTTACAATTTCAGCAACTACCGGTGCTTCGTAAGAAAGACTCGACAATCCCACAAACATGGGCCGAAATGATACAATTTCTTCAATTGCTTCACCCACACTCATCAAATCTGGTCGCATATCTAATAATCGTATGTTTTCATAGCCATGATCGCGCAACGCGCTCGCAAGGTACATAATTCCCAATGGCTGTGTTAGGCTATATCCAGACGCGGATCGTGTTGTTCGTATAAGCATGATAGGCAACTTTTGTTTTTGTGATCTACAAACTTGTGCATACTTATCCAGATAATAGCAATATCGATCAATCATTTTTCACCTTTGCACTGCACATTAAAGTTGATAAAAAAGAATCTCTATTTTCGATTCTAGGAAGATCTATCACACTCAAGACTTCACTAATTCTTAAGCGTAAGATTTTTCTTATTTTTATTTCTAAGGATCGTTTTTACAAAAACCATAAATGAAACAAAAAGATTCTTAAGGGATCGAAGAGATGTAAGAGTCGACAAAATATCAATGATCACTCGGGGCGTCAAATAGAATCTTCGAAATGCCCTTTTTGATGCCTGTACTAAATCCGCTTCTGTCAGTCCGTCGGGCACATAGGTTACACGCTGATGAGCAAGTTTCCCCAAATCGGTTTCGACTTTCCCAAAATCATGGGCATATTTTGAAATCTCACATCCCGGCCACACTGTTAGATAGTTCTGCTGGAAATTCGTAAGATTGAGCTTAGAAACGAAATGATTCGTTTCCTGTAGTCTCTCCTTCGTCTCCGAAGGAAATCCAAATATGAAATTCCCTTTAACTTTGAGCCCTATCTCCCTAGCCCTTTGGACTGCATCAAAGATTTCATTTTTCGACGTTCCCTTTTTTATCGATTTCAGAATTCTTTCAGAGCCACTTTCGATGCCAATTTCAACTATCCAACAACCGGCATCCTTTATCATTTGAAGCCTGTCCTTTGTCATAAACTTTGCATGACCCATGCAGTACCAACTCAAATCCAGGTTTTCATTTATTATGGCTGAGCATATTTTGAACAGCTTGTCCTTATTCAAGATAAAATTATCATCTAACATCATAAGGTCTTTGATTCCATAGTTGTTTTTCAGATACCGTATCATTTTCAAAGTATACTCGGCACTGTGCTGACGTACGGAACACCCGAATATCGCTCTATCACAGAATGTACATTGAAAAGGGCAACCTCTCGAGGTCATGATCGACGCAGCAGGTAGTCTTTTCGTTTCAAGCGCCGAATGTTTATATGCATGGGGAAAATTAGGTAAAAGATCCCAGGCCGGTAGTGGGAGAGAATCCAAATCGTCTATGAATGTCCGCCGTTCATTTACATGAACATCGCCATGGTTATCTTTCCAAGCAATTCCTTTGATTCCTCGAATTGCCTCAAGACTATCTATATTTTCCAGTAGCTCTAGAAATGTAATCTCTCCTTCTCCAACTACTCCGTAATCAAAGCAATTAAAAAGTTTCAGCGTTTCTTCGGGCACTGCGGTTACGTGGGCGCCTCCCAGCACGATGGATCGAAGATAGCCTCTTTCTCTCAGGGCTTCTGATATCTTTACGGCATTCAAGATATTGATCGTTTTGGCTGTTATTCCGACAACTGCAGGATCAGTATCAATGATATACTCGACGGTCTTAGTAATCGACCAATTCCTGGCAGCCACATCTACGATGAAAGGGGTATGCGAATTCGCGCGAAGAAACGCAGCAATATAAAGCAATCCCAGAGGTGGACAATAAGTGTCCAGCTTCGATAAATCCCAATCTCCATAAATTTGTTCATGAGAGGTAGGTGGGTCCACCAACATCACTTTCATAACGTTTCCTATTGAAAGATTATAATCTGGTTTTTAAGCCTCGATCGGCCTGACAAGAAAATCCAGCAATGTCATGCAATCCAAATCGTGCGTTGTTGTAAAGGCGCTTTTATTACCACTTGGCCAAATCCAAAATCTGATTATTGGAGTCGAACAATCTTCAATTTTTTTTATGACATCAAGCTGAGAGCTGTTGTTAAATACCGGATATTCGTCAAAAAACACCGAGACAGCATCTCTTTCTTTCGTAATTTCAAACGGAAAGCCCTCGTTACTCAAGAAAGTTTCCAATCCTTTGGAACACTTAGGATGTATGCCAACACAGGGTTTCTTCCCAAATGATCTTATAAATATGTTCTCCTCTGAGAGCATTCGATAACGCCCGCCAAATGCATCTTTTTGTTTCTTACTGTCGAGGTTTTTTCCAACAATCGTTGCTCTCTTAGTCGCTTGACAATGAACTAAGTAGCCATTACCGAGCTTTGAGAAATGAAATGAAAACCGGCTCTTTTCCTTCCACCACTTTGCTATTTCAACCGCGCTGGCAATCCAGACGGGCGGTTTCAGTGCTTGTACCTTTTTTAGTAGCCCGTGCATTGATTCACCGCAAATTGGAAATCTCTCAGGATGAAGTTGAAGCATGAAGAGATCCCCTTTGGCATGGGCCTTGAGAAGGCTCTCATACCAAATATTCTCAATGATTTGGCTATTCCTGTAGGCATATCTATCAACCAGAATTTCATCATCCGGAAGAGAGATCGGCAGACGAACAACGTTTCCTACAATTTGGGGTCGCACCAGGCTCTTTTCGGCGTCAGCGGAATCATAGAGAATACGAATTGCTCTATCATGAAAATGACGGTGCCTGTACTTATCGAAACCGTTCCATAGATACGTTTCAGAGCTTTCCCATGAAAACTCGGCATTCTGAACGGCTTTGATCGTGTCCCTATTTGAACTCAAATACGGAGTCCGAAATCCGCTAAAGGGGATCTTAAGATCTTCAAAGATCTTCTTGGCTTGCTCAATCTCATCTTCCTGTTCCCGCAATGTTAAGCTCCGATAGTTCTTGTGATGAAGTCCGTGTATGGCGAGATCGATATTCTGGTTTGCCAGGGTTTTTATGAGCTTAAAATGCTTCCTAACAATAATAGCTGGTACAAAAACAGAAGGGTTGTACTTGTAGAGGTCGCCGATCCTTGCAATCTTTTCTAAAGATCTTCGAGATTTAAGGCCCGAAAAGTCAAAACGTCTAACAAGCATCACAAGTCGGGCAAAAATGCCGAAAAAACCCTTTGTTCTGATCAGAAAAACTAGGTAACTAGCTGTTGATTTAATCATGTTTCCAATCTTCATCATTTGCTTTGAATGAAATAGGTTTCAATCGTCTAAGCCACACTCTGAAAAAAATAATTACCCATAAGATCAAATGACGTAAAAGCTTCACCGGCATTGAAACTTGACCGTCAAGCTTGCTCGCTGGCGTATTGGGTCTTGAGGAGTAAACATGCAGGTCTATTTGATTGAACTTAAAGCTCATGATCGTCTTGACCGTCTCAAAGAAATTCGACCATTTTTCGCCCGGGTACCCTGATATAATTTCAGTGCGCACTAACACCAGCGGATTTCTTTTGCGAAGTTGCTTTATCAAATCCATGATTTTTTTGATATCATAGCTTCTATTCATGCGATTCAAAACAAATTGACTCCCTGAATTTAAAGGGCAATAGAATGAATGAATCTTCGGCGAAGAAAATATCTTTAAAAATCTTTCCGGATCTACCAACATACCGAAGGGTTCGTAATTATGAATCATTATCTTGAAATCCCCTTCCAGATCGATGATATTTCCTAGGAGCGTCAAAAAGTCAGTCCCAATGTCAATACCATACGCGCTGCTGTTGGTAGCTACCAAAAAAATCTTTTTATATCCCTTTGCAATACCTACTTTCACAGTATCAAGTACTGACTGGAGGGGTTGGCTCTTCAATCGCCCCTGAGCAAAACGAATCGCACAGTATCCACAACTATTGATGCATCCTCGTGCAATCCTCACATACCAAGTGCTTTCATCACCTATATATTCCAGGAGGTCGAAGTTAGGTAATATATTTATCTTAAGCCACTTCCTTGCCGATCGTTTTAGCCTGTATATGTGCTCTATTGAAGCTCTAACACCAAACATTTCCTTATCTGAGATATCTTTGGTTATAAAGCTTACTTCACGAACATCATTTGATACTGGCAAATCCACAACCTCATAAAAGGTATTAAGGTCAGTAGGCGAAACTTTCACTCCCTGAAATACACTATCCAATCTTTCCTTATTTATCATGACTAGACAGCCACATACCACGAGCCGCGCATTTTTCTTTTTTATGTTCTGATAATGCTTTATCATCCTAATTGATCTGTCTTCCTGCTTTCGCTTAAACGCGCATGTGTTGAACACTATCAAATCCGCTTTTTGGGGGTCATCTATGAAAGAATAATCAGCTGAAGCAGATATTCTTTTTATGATAGCACCATCAATTATGTTTTCCGTACATCCAGCTGAATTAACGTAAATAGTCTTCATGATTGTTTTCCTAGTAAGCTCGAAGTTTAGGACGGCTTATAATGCCATGACTCTGCCAGGGCGCTTGCTTTTTCTGGTAAAATACATTTTTATCAATAGCCTTAAATGACCGCAAATAGTTGCAAGAGTATTCATTTTTGAATAGCCAAAAATTCTGCTCTGAAGTGTAGTAGGGTACTCTTTGATCCTGCTGCCTGCAGTGTCGAGTAGAGCCAGAAGCTCCACTATACCCTTAAAATCACCATAGCTGGTATGGATTTTTTCAACCGCAGATTTCCTATAAACGCGAAAGCATGACGTGTAAGTCGACAGTTTATGCTGCAGAAACATGTGGTAGATCCGGGAGAGTGATTTTGACAGAAAAAGCCTCCATCCAGGAACGCCCAGCACAAATCCTTGAGGATGATAAGGTGACGCAGTGACTAGATCAGTTTGTTCATCCAGCTCCGGAATCATACGGACAAGCTCGAGCGGGTCATAGGAGCAGTCTGCATCCATAGAGCATACGACCTCCGTATCACAGTTTTGGATTCCGGTAGATATAGCACTGGCTACGCCTTTATTTGTATCGTGACTTACTATTTTGCAGTTCGGCCTATTTCCAAATCTCTTTTCGAGCATAGCAAGCGTTTTGTCAGTACTACAGTCATCCACAAAAACGAATCTCATCTCGTACGTTGATTTGGATACCGCCTCGAGCTCAGCTAGGGCGTTCTCCAAATAGGGTAACGAGGACTCCTCGTTATAGCAGGGAATCACAACCGAGATCTGGCTCTTTGGATTGTCGTGACAGCAAGATGACCTCAGCAAATACGACTGCTTAAGAGAGGATCTAAAAGATTTGAACTCCGTCGTATCAGTTGTGTCAGTCGTATCTATTCCGAGATATTCACGTACGGGAACAAACCGGGTGTAGCTAAAATATGAGGGGAGAAACGAGCGCATCTTCCCGAGATTACGATATTGCTTCATTCTAGATAAAGGCCCAATTGCATTGATAACGGGTTGATCTTCGTCCAGCTCCCACGGATGAAAATACAACACAAACGGGCCTTCTTCACGCTTTATCCACTCCTTAAAGTAGTTGAACATAATTCGATGTGGTAACTGACGAAGATAGTTTCCTCCTGAAATAGGCAGTTGAAATCCTAAAATAGATTTGGTGGATAAAGGGAATTCCCAAATAACTCCATGGTCCAGCGTAAGCTGATGGGCAACTCGAAGCCTCCCCAAATCGTCTCTTTTAACTAGAGGGGACCGATAGCTTGCATCATAAAGGTAGCCCTCCTCAATTAAAATCGAAAGAGCCCAATTCTCTCTATCGCTGATGTGTCGATAAGCACAGCGGTATCCAACCACCTTCTTACCGCTTGCAGATTGCAGCACGGCATTTGCTCTTCGTATATCCTCTCGGAACTGGGTTGGATTCATCTCACTCACGGCTCTAGCCCAATAACCAGCGCTGGCAATCTCGTGCCCTTGGTCTGCTAAACGCTTTATAAGGGACGGGAACTTTTCTGCTATCCATCCCAAGGTAAAGAAAGTTGCTTTGACCTTGAACTCATCGAGAAGCTGGAGTGTATCTTCAACATTCTTTTCAAGTCGGCTTTGGAATCGACTCCACTGTTTCTCACCTATCAAGGTTCGAAACACTCCTCTATGAAAATAGTCCTGGAGCAGAACCGTCACGACGCCGCGGATATCTTTTTTTTCCAACTCGCTATCTTTCATTAAATGCATATTCTCCAGTCGACCCGGAGTGTCGGCTGATAATCGACTTCGCAAATTCACCCATAGGAACAACGCGATATGATCTTGCTATTCGCCGCATCACTGACTTAAAGATCATTCGTTTGTCTGCAGTAGATATATCCATCCCGGGAAAAAATCGAAGCTCCGGCACCTGCTCTTTGCCCAGTAGGTCAAGCGGGTGAAGAAGAAAGCTAGGCTCGGTTCCTGTCGTGCGACATAAACTAAGCGCGGTTTCAAGGTATAAGTTCATGAGCTTAAGCGAAAAGCGACTTAGGTAAAGCAGATAGCTCAAGTGAAACGGCGTTCGGAGAATCGGAATTGTAGTAACCGGTATCTCCAGTATCGACCGACCTGAAGGAAGCTGCAGCATATGGGAACGCAAGGAGCGAAAGACATTTGAAATCTTCCCAAAAAGCAAATGCCTTTGTTTGCGTTCCGCCTCAGAAAAACTCGATTTCCAGAAATAATAGGCTCTGGCAAGTGGACCAATGAATGTCGGCAGTATGGATGCATCAAACAGATATCCCAGATCTACAAGAACTTCCAGGATTTCCGAAGAGTAGCAATATCCTGGTCCGCGAAAACCAACAGGTGACTGTCCCGTTACTTCGCGTATCAATTCATCTGTTCGGCTTATTTCATGAAGTATCGCATCCCTGGAATATCGATGAAGCCAAGGTTCGTGCTCAAAAGAGTGATTTCCTACCTCATGCCCGCGCTTCACGATTAGCGATAACGCATCGCTGTTTTTCTCATCCGCGGCATCACGTCCAACAATAAAGAATGTTATACTGTAACCGAATTCGCTCAAGAGGTCGGTAGCGTAAGGAATCAGAATATTTAGATAGGAAGGATAATCCTCCCAGCCGGGGTCACCATGGGTTTTCATATAAGACCATTGGTTGTCAAGGTCCAACGATAAAGTAGCTAGCGCTTTCAAAGCTTAAACCTTAAATTCAATTTCATCTTCTAAAAAAGGCGCAACTGGATTACTGATAGTCGTGTGTTTTGCAGATAAACTCTTCGATTATCCCAGCAATGGTATGATTTGTTTCATTGTCCTTAAATGTTGGCGTCCAATTATTAATATTGCGAATGTGTTCTCTAATCTCATACATATTGTGTGCTACCAAAATCCTGTTCCTTTCGAGCAAATATGAGGCCAATTCGAGCTGATGGTTATCAGGATGCTCTCTGAATTTTCTTATTCTTGGCATTACAATAACTTTTTTCTTTAAGCCCAAACATAATTCGAGCGTACCAGTTCCGGCATGTGAAATGATAAAATCAGCACCAGTTATATATTCCTCCAGCTCACTTTTCGAAACATATCGTTTGTATTTACAATTCTTAGGCGTATAAGAAGATGTACCGATTTGAGCAAACACATTGCTGAGGAAGCCCTCCTCGATAAGCTTCTCTACAGCTATAAGTAGTCTATTGAATTTATTCTTAGTAGTTCCAATTGTAACTAAAATCATCGGCTAAATAGAATCACATGTTATTATAGAGAGATCCATAATATTTTGCTCTAGGATAGTATTTTAGCAAGTTTTCATGTTGAATCAGAAATAGATCTGATAAATAATAGCAGAATTTGCCGGACTTGCTGGGGAACTTGATGCGAGCGAAGGATTCTATGTAAATTGTTTTTATCCGAAGGATTTTGGCAAGCAAAAAACTTGGAATTGCAATGCCCGCCCCTGTGCTCAGAATTATCGTTGGTTTTTCCTTTAGCAGGATTATCAGACTCTGAATAAAGGCGATGACGAACAAAACTGGATTTCGAATTCCTCTCCCTTCGTTAATATCTAGTATTTCTCGAGTTCGATTTTCTGCAACCTTCATTTGACTACGATAAGAAATTTTGGGAATGATAAAAAAATTCTCATACTTCGAATAGATATCTCTAAGTTTCGTCATTTGTTCAAAGTGACCTCCCAGTGAACAAATGAGACAAATTTTTGCTGCTTTGTTAAACATCTTTTTCGGCATGGCCTAGGCTTTAGGGAAAAAATTATCGCAATATCGGATAAATATGCCCATCAGCAGCATGAAATTCAATTGCCAGCATACCACTTTTGAGTATTCCGGCGTGTCAGCCTGCGATAAAGCATTATTAGCCTTTCTGAAATCTCAAATCCAAATACCCTATAGATAACTCGTGCAAACGCGTTTTTCGGTAAATAGTTGGGCCAAATTTGCAGAGCTTTTTTCAACGCCCAGCGAAAATAGCTAATATCGATATCTATCATAGACCTTCCCAGTGCACGATAGCTATCTGAAAGCGCACGAGCTCTCCCAGATATCAAATTTCCTTGATTCTTTAGATACTTTTCAGCTCTTTCTAGGATTTTCTGCCTCGTTTTGATACGAAAAACTTTGTTCTGCTGCGAAACCCGGTTTTTCGTATGAAATAAGTAAAATCCGGTAAGAATTGGCTCATAATAGAACCGAGCGCCTGAGATGGCCATTCTCAGAAAAAAATCGAAATCTTGATTAATCTTGATACTCACATCCCAACCATCAGTTTGGCCGATTACACTCCTTCTAGATAAATAACTAAAGTTCGGATTCCATTTTCCACTAAGCATTTCTTCAATGATATCACTTGTATAACCAATTGAGATCAGTCTCCCTGGCGTCTTGCGTCCCAATTCAGATGAGATAACATAACGTGCATCGCCGTATATCACGTCAATTCTTCCGCCTTCTGCATCTCCCATCGACGCTATCTGAGAAGATAGTTTATTCTGCGTCAGAATATCATCAGAATCGAGAAACTGAATATATTCCCCTCGCGACATAATGCAGCCTCGGTTGCGGGCGACTTGTGGCCCCCGCCTTTGCTGCTGACAATATATGAACTTCAATCCTTCATCTTGCTTTTCAGTAAATGCGCTCGCAATCTCCTTGGTATTATCGGTTGACCCATCGTCCACTAGGATGATTTCTATCGGCCGATAATCTTGAATAAATACACTTAGCAATGAATCTGATAAAAACTCTGCTTGATTGTATGTCGGTATTATCACACTAACGAGATCTGGCTCATATCCAGGCCTAATCCATCTATGCGAGTTCATGCAATTTAAA
>CAYZWV010000032.1:0-13578 GCA_964482255.1 uncultured Methanocellaceae archaeon | reverse complement strand
CTCGTGCACGGGTCCAACGAAGAGGCGTACATGCTAAGAAAGTTTGCGATGCTGTTCGGTACGAACAACGTAGATCACCAGGCAAGGATATGCCACTCCACTACAGTTGCAGGCTTGCTAAGCACATTCGGTCACGGTGCCATGACGAACACCGTCATTGCGCTGCAACATGCCAAGTGCCACTTCTTCTTTGGATCTAATGCGGCAGAGGCACACCCGGTGATGATGCAGAAGATCATTGAGTCGAAAGACAGGGGTGCAAAGATAGTCGTCGCAGACCCGAGATTCACCAGAACGGCAGCAAAGGCAGACCTATTCGTCAGATTCAGGCCGGGATCAGACATTGCGTTTATATATGGTCTCATCAACGTCATCCTAGAGAACGGCTGGCAGGACCAAGAGTATATCGATAACAGAACCTATGGATTCGAGTACGTGAAGGAGGCTGTGAAGGACTACACGCCAGAGGTCGTGGAAAGAATAACCGGCACTCCGGCAGACCAGCTAAGAGAAGTAGCGAGAATGATCTCTGAAAACAGACCAAGCAATGTGATATGGTCGATGGGTGTTACTCAGCACTCTGTAGGTAGCCAGATCGTTAGAGCGTGTGCCATACTGCAATGCATACTCGGAAACCAAGGAGAATGGGGAGGCGGATGCATTCCGGCCAGAGGACACGACAACGTGCAAGGCGTGACAGATATGTGCGTCCTATCACACTTCTTGCCAGGATATTATGGCGTAACGGCAGAATCATCTTGGAAGTGGTATGCCCAGTGCTTCAGCGACACACCCAGTACGAGTGGAAAAATAACCTTTGATGAGCTGAAAGCCAGGTTCGATACCTATAACGGCGATAGCATGATGACTAAGGTAGGGTTCACCGTAGCACGTTGGTACGAGGGCGTTCTGAAATCAGAAGCCGAAATCGATCAGCCACGCAATATCAAGGCAGCAGTCTTCTGGGGTGAAGCCACAAGCTCGGTTACAGAGATGAAAAAAGAAAAAGATGCCATGGAAAGACTTGACATGATCGTAATTGTCGATCCGTTTCCGACCAGTGCATGTGCTATGCCAGATAGGTCAGATGGGATAATCTTGTTGCCTGCTGCAACTCGTCAAGAGGGTAGCGGCAGCGTGACCACCACAGGAAGGGAATGGCAGTGGAGAGACACGGTAGTATCGCCACTATATGATAGTAGGACCGACATGTGGATCATGCAGCAACTAGCCGACAGATTGGGGTTCGGAGAACACTACGACTACAATAGCATAGAAGATGTAACAAGAGAGATCAACCTTGCTTGCAGACCAATAGGTCTCCAAGGACAGACTCCCGAGAGAATGAAGCTACAGAAGGAATATGATTACACATTTGATCCATGGGATGGCAGAGCTCAAGGCGGACCATGCGGCGGAGAATACTGGGGACTTCCGTGGCCATGCTGGACGACCGACCATCCGGGAACGCCGATACTATATAGTGACAAGGCACCTGTGATGGAGGGCGGACACGACTTCAGAGCGAAATGGACATATCCAGCCGACGAACCTAATGCTGGTGAGAAGATCGTGAGAGGCAACCTGCCCCCAGCTAGCACGGGTGGCAGCATACACTGGACATATGCATATGGGACTGACCCAACAGGAGAGGTCAACAGACAGGCACTTGCAGAGGGCAATCCACCAACAGGCAGAGGAAGAGCCATTCTCAGAGTTGCCGGATGGACGGACGAAGTGCCCAAGCATAGGGAGCCCATAGAGAGCCCAGATCCAAATCTCGTAGCGATATATCCGACCTATGAGGACAAGACTTTGTACAGAATTCTCACCGAATTCAAGACTGAACAGCAGAGATCTATCGCGGAAAAGCGTCATGAGAAGTATCCGTTCGTCCTGACAACAGGAAGACAGGTTGAGCATCATGGCGGGGGAGCCCAGACCAGAAACTCCGACTATCTGGCGGAGCTTCAGCCAGAGATGTACGTCGAGATCAATCCAACGGTAGCAAACTACATAGGAGCCAAGCACTGGGACTATGTATGGGTTGAATCTGCTCGAGGAAGATGCAGGGTCAGAGCAAATGTGACCAAGAGAGTCGACGAAAGGACTTTATTCATGCCATTCCACTGGGCAGGCATTTTCGAAGGAGTAGATTACGGAGACAGATATCCAGAAGGCACTGAAGAGCTTGCGAGGGGAGACTCATGCAACATCATCACATCCCCGGGCTATGACGAGCAGACGCAGATGCAAGAGACGAAAGTGGCATTATGTAATGTCTATAAGGCATAGGAGGAATGAAAAATGACAACGTACAAAGTATTACCTACCGTAGAGCGATGTATAAAATGCGGGGGATGTGAAGTAGCATGCAAGCAGCAGAACGACGTTCCGGTTGGCATACGTCGCATTAGAGGTATAATCATTAATCAGGGCACACCTGAAGAGATGAACGTGCCATTGTCGTGCATGCACTGTGCTGACCCTCCATGTATGGCGGCATGCCCCACAGGGGCGATATCTAAGCGAGAGGACGGCATCGTTATTAATGACAAGGACAAGTGCATTGGATGTGGTTACTGTTCTTGGGCCTGTCTTTTCGGAGCTCCGCAATTCCTTGCAGGTTTGCCATTCACTACCAGGGGCAAGATGGATAAATGCACGTTATGCGTGACGCCCTTCGAACAGAAGGACGAGAGTGGTGAAAGGATTGAGAGAGAGCCCAATCCAAAATGTTCGGCTTTCTGTTCAACCAAAGCACTCCTTGTCGGAGATGCGGACGAAATCAGTGAAATCTATCGCAAGAGAGCTGCAGCAAGGTTAAATCCAGGGACCATACTATAGTATAAATAAGATAGAACAGATATGATAGAGGGTACAAAAACCACCCTCTGTCTACACATTTTTATTACAGGGAGGAAATGGGGTGAAAAAAGGTACGAGTAGAAAGATTACTATCACCATAGGTCTGCTTATAATAATAGCAATATTCAGCGGAGTCAGTGCAAATGCTGCTGATGTTGGCGATGTATTGAGTACCATAATGAGACCAGATTGGGAGGCAGAGGCACAAAGTTTGAATGCGGCCAAAAACCTTTTCGCTCAGGCTTTACCAGTTGTAATAGTTCTTGGCGTCATAGGTGGTTTTATCTTAGGTAGGTCCTCAAGAAAGAAACCAATGGTGCCTTTCATTGCAAATGGGAAAGTAAAGCGACACCCGATCAGCATATTGTTTGAACATTGGACACACACTGTAGGATGCATCATTTGCATCATAACAGCCGTTTTTTTGTTACTTGGAACTAGGCTTGGGTTGCTGGAGTTTTTCTCACCGTTCTTGTTAGCATACAAGCTGCACTTCATTGGTGCAGCCATCTTAGTCTTTGCCAGTCTCTTTTATATAGTGAACCACATACTTGCAGGTGACAGAGAGATCATACCAGTGATGAGCGATATTAAGGACTCAATAGCAGAGACCGTAGCTATTATGGGTGTTATTGGGGATGGAGCTTTCTTCGGAATTAGAGGGTTATATTTGCCTGAGAGAATCAAGAAACCTCTGGCCAATTTGCTTGCAAAGATAGGTGTTACGGAACCTCCTCATGCAGAAAAATGGCTTCCTATAGAAAGGGTGGAAACCCCTGCTTGGGGCGTTCTCGTGGGTGCAATCATCCTAACTGGGGTCGTTAAGACACTCAGATATGTAGTAGATCTACCACCAACCATTGTCCATGTTGCTACTAAGCTTCATCTCATAGTGGCAATATTGATATTGCTTCTACTGATCGTGCACATCATCACTGCCGCTGTTATACCGCCATCATGGCCACTTTTCAAGTCAATGATAACCACGAGGACATCGGAAGAGTACGTGAAAAGTCACCACCCCGAATGGTACAAGAAACTGAGGAGAGAGTAGGTATATTCGATAATCAATCCTACTCTTTATCTTTTTTTTGAAACAGACCTTTATTCATGGGTCGTTTTTAAATCTCATCGAGACAATAAATAGGTTAGGTTATATGGGGTTTGGATTGATTATATGAGGTCCGCCATCATACTGGCTGGTGGTAAAAGCACAAGAATTAATACGAACAAATCCATGGCTCAGATCGGCAATAAGAAGATGATCGAGCATGTGCTTGATAATGTGTCTGAGATTGTGGATGAAGTGCTCGTCGTTGCTGGTGATATAGGGCAGAGAGAAAAAATTTCTACGGTGATTTGTGGGGCAGGCATAACCCACGATTCCGTCATCGGTTATGGTCCAGTGGCAGGAATCTTGGCTGGACTACGATCCGCAAAAGGTGAGTATGCAATGGTGGTTGCCTGTGATATGCCGTTCGTCAATCCAGATGTTGTCGATTTTCTATTTTCTTTAGCAGAGGGATATGATGCAGTGGTGCCAAGATGGTCAGATGGCAATATAGAGCCTTTGCATGCCATTTACAAGAGGAACAGCACGATCAAGGCCTGTGAAAGTGCCATCGAGAAGGACGATCGCAGGATCGTATCGCCTTTAAACGCTTTGTCAAGGGTTAGATATGTGTCCATCGAGAAGATAAAAGAGATCGATCCTGAGCTAAGGACATTCATCAACGTGAACACCATTGCAGACCTAGAGAGGATATCTATTTAAATTAGATATTGGTTGGGTTTAATTAGAAAGAAGCCAATGCTGTTCATATTTTAATGTTTCAAAATCCCTCCGTAAAGAGAAATTAAATTTAGATAAGAATAGTATGTATATATGGATGCATTGAATTTTATTTTGAGCGTTGATCGTGGTATATTCTGGACTATTTTTCATCAAAATATTTCTTAAACTCAATGATATCCTAAAGCTACTGGAAAGAAGGGGTAAATAATTACTATCTAAAGGTGAGCTCTCTCCATAATACGATCCAGTTTATGGACCTTATCATAGTATTCTTTTAGCAATCTATGTCCACTCTCGTTCAGCTCAGTACTGCCGCCCTCTTTTCCACCCCTTATTGAAAGTACGACGCTCTCTCCCAACGACTCCTTGATATTTTGGATGATCCCCCATGCATGTCTGTATGACATTCCAAGTTTTTCTGCAGCCTTAAGAATTGAATGCTCTTCATCTATTGCCTCTAACAATCTTGCGCGACCCTCACCCAATACGGGCCATCCATCTTTTTCCAGCCACACTTTTGCTTTTAATTCGGCCATTATTTTATCAGATGGATGGCAACAGCCTTAAATGAAACGATAACTTCGTCTCCTTCTTTAAGTCCAAGGTCTTCTATGGATCGTTTTGTGACCATCGCAATGAGTTTTTTTTTGCGAATTAAGTTGTATATTATTGAATTACGTACTTTGGATCTATTCGATTTAGGGATTTTAAATGGCCAGTAAAGATTTCAAATCAGAAATTCCGAGAATTTTGAGACTTCTTATCCGCAAGCCAAGTGCACCGAAGTCGCTTTAAAGGTTGCATAAACTTCATCACCCACATTAAGCTGAAGATCTTCAGCTGCTTGCTTTGTTATAAGCGCCACAAGTGAATTTTCCATCTTTACGCGTACCAAAGGACCGAGAGAAATAATCTTCAAGATCTTCAACTTCACCACATTTCGCACACTGCTTTTACCCTTCTCCCTTGAAACCATTATATCTTCGGGCCGTATAAAAACCAAAACATCTTCACCTGCTTTTAAATTAGAAATTCCAATTATCTTTGATCCAAATACATCTACGACCGTTAGTCCTTCTTTATTCGATTCAACCACGCTAGGTATAATATTTTCTACACCGACGAATTTCGCAATCTCCTCATTTTTAGGCGAATAAAATATATCGCTTGGTAGTCCAACTTGAGCAATCGCTCCATTCATCATCACCGCGATTCGATCTGCAAGTCGTTGACCCTGGAGCATATCGTGCGTAGCCATAATTATCGTTATATTATGGTCTCGGTTGATACGTGCAATCAATTCTTCTATCTTTTCCGTGGCGATTGGATCGAGATTAGCGGTTGGCTCATCCAGTAACAACACCTCAGGATCGGTTACAATTGCACGTGCAAGTGCCACTCGCTGTGCCTCACCACCAGAGAGATTCGATGCACTCCTCTGTGCGTAGTCCAATAGCCCAACTATCTCTAAGGCGTGGTTAACCTTTTCATCGATGTTCTGTCTATCAACACCTCGAAACTTCAACCCATAGGTGACATTATCATACACGTCGGTTTTAAAGAGTGCGGGCTTTTGGAATAGCATTGCCATCTTTCTGCGTATCTCCCTTCTTATTTTCGAAGAAGCGTTGCCATCTATGCCGTTAAAAAATATCTCCCCTGATGTAGGCATATCCAGAAGGTCTATCAGACGTAAAAGCGTCGTCTTCCCGGTGCCAGTCGGCCCAATGATGGTGAATATCTCGCCTTTTTCTATTGTTAGGTTGACATCCTTTAAAATTTCTTTTTCACCGTATGTCTTGGATAATCGCTTTAATTCTATCATGGTCTACCTCTGTTGCATCCTGTTCAGAAGTATATTGATAACGAACGCTAAGGACATGAGAATAATGCCAAGTGCTAGTGAGAACTCGATATTACCCATTGAGGTTTCGAGTGCTATCGCAGTCGTCAGAACCCTCGTGTGGCCCCTTATGTTTCCACCAATCATCATTGCAGCCCCTATTTCTGATATTGCACGTCCATATCCTGTTACAACAGCAGCTAAAATTGCATAACGGGCCTCCTTTATGGTTGCGAGAATGGCCTGAAATTCTGTTGCACCAAGGGAGACGATGGTATCTCTGATCGTTTTGTCAACTCCACTCAGTGCGGAGAGGGTTAATCCGATCATGATGGGGGAGATTAATATGACCTGTCCGATCACCATACCTGTCGGTGTAAAGAAGAGCCCAAGGAATCCAAGGGGTCCGGATCTCGAAAGTAATAAGAAGACCAGAAGCCCAACAACGACGGTTGGAAGTGCAAAAAGCGTTTGTATGATACTTATCAACCCTCGTTTTCCCCTAAACTCATGAAAATGGATAAAACTCCCGAGCGGGATGAATATGATGGATGTTATGAGCATGGACGTTATTGAAATACGTAACGTTAGGAGCGTTATATCCATAACCTCTGGATCGAGTGTGACAATGAGTTCGATTGCTTTTATTAAGCCGTTTATAATCTCGTTCATGTCAAAACCTCAATGAAAATTGCTGGGATGCCATAAATTGTGGATAATCCTCTTATTGTAACCTTTATTTATTGCCTCCTCGTACATACTATACATTCTGTTATACACTCTATAAACATAAGGTTGCACTGCAGTAAAACAAAAGCTTCAATATTATACATTTTGGCATATTTTCAAGGTTCCATTAATTTTTTGAAAAAAAAAACTAGAAATAGGAAGGAGAACTATCTCTCCCTCCTTTGTTCTGCTTTTTTTTACTGATTATCTTTCCTTCCCAATACCAGATATGCTACCGCTAGGAGTCCAACGATTGCAAATGCTGCCTCAAATCCTGGTACACTTGGTTCTGGTGTAGGTACTGGTGCTGGGGTTAGTGTTGGTCTGACGGTTGGCATTGGTGTTGGAGCTGGTGTAGGTACTGGTGCTGCTGGTCGTGGTGTTGGAGTTGGTGTAGGTGCAGGTATTGGTATTGGCGTTGGTGCAGGAGTAGGTGCTGTAATCGTGACCCTTTCATACGTGGCTGGCATCGCACACTCCTCCCATGTTGGGCAGCCGAACAATTCTTTACATGCCCCACCCGAGAGCGGATAGAAGAGCGGGCTTCCATACTTATCAACACCGTACTCAGCAATGATCTTCTGAGCCTCTTCAGATATCAAGAAGTTAACGAAATTGTTCGCCATGGTGATGTTGGTGTAGGGGTGTGTTTCTGGATTTATTGCGATCACACCATAGACGTTGAGTAGGATATCCCCCTTATCAACAATCGGCACGAGATCTATATCACCCTTAAATGCGAGGAATGTGCCAATATCTGATAGTGTGTACCCAGACATTTCATTCGCCATAACCAGGGTAGGTCCCATGCCACTTCCAGCCTCAATATACCAATTTCCAGCATTTCTGATATCTTCGTAGTCAAAACCAGCACTTGCCCATACCGCCTTCTCCTTGGCATGAGTGCCTGAGTTATCTCCTCGTGAAACGAACCGGATTTGCGGATTATCCTTACCCTTTTCCATTATCGTTTTGACAGCATCTTCAGGCCTCATTCCCTTTACTCCTGCCGGATCGCTTTCAGGACCTACGATGAGGAAGTAGTTATAGGCGAAGCATCTTCGATTTATTCCATATCCTTCTGCCACGAACTGATCTTCTCTCGCTCTATCATGGATCGTCAATACATCCACATCTCCCCGTTGTCCGAACTCAAGTGCTTTCCCCGTTCCAGCATAAACAATGCGTAGGTCTGCATTGTATTGCTCTTCAAAGATGGGCTTCAATTCATCGAGTAGCCCGGTATCGTAGAGACTCGTCGTCGTTGCCAACATCAACGTTTGCTTTTGTTCTTGTGCTCCTACTGGTATGCAAGGAACTACTAGTGTACATAGAAGTAGTGCAATAACCACCCCTAACATCCTTAATTTTCTTTTTTTCATTTTTATTCCTCGATATGAAATCTTTTACCATTCGATACGATATGCAATGTTATACCACTCGGTATAAAATAGTTTCGGTTCTATTCAGTAGCTCCGAAAGTTGATGGCACCGTCAACTAAATTTTGGAGTTTTAAATTAATTCCGAAAGTAAAATCACTAACCAACTCGATGATTGCAATTTCAACAATTAACTCATTAAAGTTAGCAATCATAATTATGATAAAAACCAAGGCTTTTTAAGAGGATTTTAGAGCGCCCAAAAAAAGAAATGGAGGAACCAATAATGGCGTTTAGAGCGCTCTGAATTGACCCACTTTCTTCAAAATTTTATAAGTTCTATATTCGACATCATACTCATATCGTTATGTTATAAATAACATAATGATATAAAAAGCTATGGGTATCAAAAAAGTTTTGGAGTTATATCATCTTCTCAGGGTTATCTTGATCTCTTTCACACCCTCTGTCCCCTTCAAAGAAGAGATCATTGCATTGATTATGTTCGCAATCATCTGCCTGGTGAAATCTCCCAGGGGAATGCTTTCCCCGTCCCCTTCTAAGAAGACAGGCAGCTGTGACAATGAGAGGCAATCCTCCAATACTTTCTCCTGCGCATATATGAGCTCTGCCATTTTCCTGCAATCAAAGCCGCATTTCCTGCAATCGATCCCTGGCAATTGCCTTTGAACCCTCTCTATACCGATCTCCTTTTTGATATATTGAAAAATTTCTTCCAGATTATCTTCATATTTAAAAACGGTGGTGGATCTCTCCTCAATCTCTCCTACAGCAATTTTGGGTATGTTCTCATTTTTATAACCCTCAACCAAAATCAAATCTGGTTTTGAAATCGTCTGGATCGTTTTGATTATTAAATCGAGTTGCATCCCCTCATTCACCATAAATGCCGTCTCACCAGGAGAACTAGCGACCACGTTTCTTGCGCCCACATTTCTGTATCTCCACGTATCCTTTTTTTCGGTGTCAATGGAAAAACCCTCATGTGGGATGTGCTTTATTGTGGCAATGTCATATCCTTCCGCAACCAGTCTTTGCAACATTTTTTCTATGAAGGTGGTTTTTCCTGATTTTGAATAGCCATAAACTCCAATTATCATCCGATCACCTCAATAATATCACTTCAACCTCGTCCCCAGCCTCGATGAGATCGACATTGGACGGTATATCCACATAGCCATCTGCATCGGCCATGCTTGTTATCGCTCCAGATTCCTTGAATACGGGATGTGCAACATCCCCATCTAACTTTACCGTTAGGAACTGACTCCTGCCCAGAGAGGAGACCACACGCCTTGACATCTTCGCTTTGATGGTGGTTCCTATTCTTGGGGGCAATCTTGCCAATCTTCTAACAGCGGGAATCAGGAAACGATATCCATTGCTCAAACAAGCTGTGGGATATCCGGGTATCCCAAAAACTAGCTTTCTGTTGACGATTCCACATAAAGTAGGTTTCCCTGGTTTTATCTGGACGCCGTGGAACAAGATCGTTCCAAGCTCTTCAATCACATCGTGAAGAATATCCCGTTCACCTACGGAGCTCCCCCCTGAGAGGGTTATAAGGTCATATTCCGATGCATTTTTAATCGCAGCTCGGACATCCTCGTTTGTATCTGGAATTATCTCAAATTTGATAGGAAAGCCCCCGTTTTCTTCTACGATGGATGATAGCGTGTATGAATTTATGTCATAAACTTGCCCATCTTTTAGCTCGCTGCCAAGATCTGCGATCTCATCTCCGGTTGGTATGATCGCTACCCTTGGCTTTTCATAAACATGTATTTTTTGAATTCCAAGTGCGGCCAACGCACCGATCTTACTCGGATTTAACACGTCTCCTTGCTTTAGGACGATGCTACCCGTCGCTATATCCTCTCCCTTGGGAGAGACGTTCTCTTTGGGGTGTACCGGCTTAAACATCTTCACTTCTGCTCCAACCTGATCAGTGCTTTCAACCATCATTACCGCATCTGAGCCAGGGGGCATCTTACATCCTGTTGAAATTTGAATGCATTCGCCTCTCTGCACAATTTTATCGCTGACATCACCAGCATATATCTCATCAATTTTTCTCAAAATATTCGGCTCAAAATTATTGGCACCATATGTATCCTCTGCCCTGACTGCATAGCCATCCATGGCAGCTCTGTCGAATGGAGGTACATCTCTTTCTGCTATTATCTCCTCAGACAAAACTCTGCCAAGAGATTTTTTGATAGAGACAGATTCAGTCCGATCAATGGGCTTCACAGACCCTTCCAAGATTTTCAATGCCTTCTCCAACGGAATCAGCGATTTAAATGGTTTCATTTGTTCGTCTCCCATACCATGTGTCCGAGTTCTGGTAGGATCAACTTTTTCATACCTAGCTCAACAGCATCTACGGATCCTGGCATGCATATGACAATTTTACTTTTTATGGTTCCGGCTATAGCGCGGCTCATCATTGCTGCACTTCCCATGTGCTTATAGCTTAGAAACCGGAATATGTCTCCAAAACCATCCAATTTTTTATCCAGCAGTACAGATACGGCTTCTATGGTGACATCTTTTTTGGATATGCCAGTCCCACCATTGGTAATTATCGCCTGCACATCAGAAGCGATTAAGTCTTGCACTGCTTTTTGAATTGCTTCTAAGTCATCTTTTATGACGTTATAAGCCACTATTTCATGACCGCTTTTTATCAGCAACTCTTTTATCAGCTTCCCAGAATCATCGCTATCTTCAGTTCTGGAATCGCTGAAAGTCAGAACTGCACATCGCACGCTCTTCACATGACTTTTATGCTCCTCATGCGATAGCATCAGATATCCTCCTTCTCCAAGACCGATCTTTTTATCTTGCCAACCAATTCTATTAAAACAGGAAAAGTATTATCGCGGATATCGCCTGCCACCACGACTAACAGCACGTCGTCCCCAACGCCCAGCTTCCCCTCATTTATGTGCACCCTGAGATCAACTATTCCTGGCTTTTCCCTTGCCTCACCTATCATTTTTTCCAGTGCTTTTCTATTTGCTTTGACACTTAGCTTTGAGACATCTTTTCCTTCTCTGGAGAAGCCGCGAACAATGCCATTGTGACATACTATCATTCCAGCTCTGTCTATTCTTGGGTTGGATCTAACTTCTTCTATCAAATCGTGAATCGTTGTCATATTCTCTTACCTCCAGAACGGCTCTCTCAGCAATATAGCTTTTTTGAACGTTTTTATCAACTCCTCATCTGATGCGTTTTTTCGAATGGGTCCTATTATGTCAACTAGGTTATTGTTCCTGAGAAGACAGGGCTTCAGTTTTCCGTCAGCCGTCACCCTTATTCTGGTACAATTACTACAAAAAGTGGTGTTATGCATAGGCTTGACGACCTCCACCTCACTAATACTGCCATCGATTTTTGTGAAATATTTATGGCGATGATGTAGACCCCTCTCCTCTATTCGGACGGATCTTTCCTCTAGCTCGGTCACGATTGGACCAATGTCATAGTGATATTTTTCATAGAACTCTCTGTCGAACATCTCAAGCTCGATTAGTTGCAGTATCACATTTTTTTCACCGGCAAAGCTAATCATATCATCGACCTCATCCTCGTTCACTCCCTTCATGATGACCATATTTAACTTGACTGGTGTTAACCCATTAGCGATTGCTGAGTCCAGTCCTTCAATTGCTTTTGATAAGCCATCTGTGCCAGTGATAGTTTTATACTTCTCAGGATTCAGAGTGTCAAAGCTTATGTTGACTCTGCGCAGACCAGCACTCTTTAGGTCTGCTGCGTATTTTTTCAACAGGATGCCATTGGTAGTCATCGATATATCCTTCATATGATTGGATGCAAGCTGAACGATCTCGCAGATATCTCTCCTGAGCAACGGTTCTCCGCCTGTTATCTTCAATCTTTTAATATCAATTTTCTTTCCGATTTCAACGATTCTCTCAATCTCAGATGGTGTCATCTCAGTTTTGGAAGGATCCTGCCCTTCTTTATGACAGTAAAAGCAGTCCAGATTACATCTCTGCGTAACTGAGATTCGAATACCATTGATCTCCCTTCCAAATCCATCCTGCATGCGGATATGCTATGGTAAGTATAATGGTTAAACTTTTCTGTTTATCGTCAGTTTATTACTTAGCTTATAAAATTTTGAATCATACGAAGTAAGTTATGTCATTGCCAAACTAGCTATCTAACTACCCAGCGATCACAAACATGCCTTTTTATCCTCTATACACAATGCTAGAAACAGAATTTTTGAAAAAACCAATCCAGATTTTTAAAAAATTCGATCCCAGAAAATGCGAAAAAATACGAACTTTTTGGAACATTTAGTTCATATTAACTTTTTCATAAAAAAAAGATCTGAAGATGGAAATAAATTCCAACAAATTTAGGTAAATGACCTAGTATTAATTAGGATTAGTTCTTCTTGTCTTTGAATCTTAATGTGGGACCCCCCATATAAGTTGAGTATCGATGGACAGGTTTGGTAGTAATATCCACCTTCTTTATTGGAACAATCAATGTACTGAAGAGGAAATAGTATTGATGGACCTGCTTTATAGTAATAACTTCCATTTTTTTCCTCTGGCCCGTAAACGTTCTCATATTCATCCATAAACACAAGATTGGTATACTCATATTTTAGATACTCTCCCAAATGAGCTGATCCTATGTCCACTGTTAACCTACCGATGGTTGTGCTTAGCCAAATTCTGAACATGAGGGAATAACCAATAAAATCGCCATTTTCGCTGATCACAGGACCAGCAGCTGATACGCGATAGGAGTAATCTTCACCTAATGTTGGAGGAAGCCAAAACTCTATCATCTCGGACTGATTTTGAGCTCTGTTGATTGCCTGAACGAATTCTAGCATAAGATCAGGAGCTTCCGTATAATATGTATTAAAAAGCATGTCAATAGAATCTATCTC
>CAYZWV010000031.1:0-14122 GCA_964482255.1 uncultured Methanocellaceae archaeon | reverse complement strand
TCGTATTCTTTTACATTTATCAATAAGTATGAAGAGTTATACCTACCTTTTTCCTTTAGTTGAGAGAGCAAGCGTAGGTCCCTTGAATCTCTGAAATCTTTTGGAAGTGGAGTCGTGGCATCACATTCGCTGTTTTTACCCACCACAAGAATATCCGCATCGCTTTCTCCGTCTCGAAAAAATGCAGCTATTTTAATATTTCCGAGCTCTCTTACCTTGTGAACATCATCTTCATCGACGAGTATAGTATCCACTCCACACTCCAGACCGTCTGTAACATTTTTTTTACGAATTTTCCAAGAGCTTTGATCTGCTTTGATCCAGATGCTTTTATTCATTCCAGAATCTCCAATGCTTCTTTGACGGAAATGTCTTTGTGCACGATGTCTGCTACAGCCCGCGTCATTTTTGTTGGATTTCTATGTTGAAATATGTTCCTACCTATTGATACCCCTCTGCCACCAGCATCCATCGCATCCTTTATCATTTCCAAGACTTCTTTGTCGGTTCCCATCTTAGGTCCTCCTGCTATAACCACTGGTATCGGAGTTCCTTGTACTACCTCTCTAAAAGATTTTGATGTGCCTGTGTAGTTCGTCTTTATTATATCGGCACCTAGTTCTGCTCCTACTCGTGCAGCGTGCTTCACGAACTTAACATCATGCTCATCTGTGACTTTTTGTCCCCTAGGGTACATCATTGCTAGAAGCGGCATTCCCCATTCCTCACAAATCTGAGCGGTCTCGCCTAACTCGCGAAGCATCTCTGGCTCGTTCTCCGCCCCTATGTTTACGTGTACTGATACAGCATCAGCTCCAAGTTTGATCGCCTCATCTACTGTTGTAACCTCCACTTTATTGAGCGGGTCCGGACCTAAGGACGTGCTGGCAGATAAGTGAACTATCAAGCCGATGTCTCGTCCATATCCTCTATGTCCTGCTCTAACAATTCCTTTATGGAGAAGGACCGCGTCTGCTCCACCTTCCGCAACAGCATTAGTGGCTCTCTTCATGTCAATGAGACCCTCTATGGGACCTGAAGATATCCCATGGTCCATTGGCACGATAACAGTATTGCCGCTTTTTTTATCCAGTATTCTCTCCATGCGCACACTTTTACCTATGTCACTCATTTTTCTCACCCGTGTGTTAGTATGTGACACAGTAACACACTTATGAAACTTAAATTTATCGGTCTGAATCAGTAGATACCAATATAAAAAATCAAGTAAGAATCACCTTGTTTTAAGTTTTCAATCCTCGTTTTATTAGGCTATCCATTGAAACCTTACCTTAATCCATCATGATCTAGCAATTCCATTATGTACAGAGATGTCTCTCTAACTCTGGTTATTTAAAATAAGAATATTTATAACTATTATAAGATTAAAATGTAGAATAAAGATGTGATTATCATGGATTTATCACCCGAGGAAAAAAATAGAATCTATGAGGAGGAGAAGGCCAGGATTGAGGCAAGAGAACAAATAAGGCGAGAGAAACAAAAAATATCTGAAACAACAATTACGGGATTGACGCCAAATGTTGCTGGATTATTATGTTATATTGGTGGATGGATAAGCGGCATTATATTTTTTATTTTAGAAGAGAAAAATGGCTGGGTTCGTTTTCATGCTGCCCAGTCCATAGTAGTCTTTGGTACTGTCACCTTTTTAGGAGTTATTTTTGGACTGATACCGATAGTTGGCAGTGCGTTTTCCTCGATTATATTTATTCTCGGATTCATACTATGGATAATCCTTATGAGCAAAGCCTACAGTGGTGAGCGATACAAACTAGCCTGGGCTGGAGATATTGCGGAAAAAATGGTTGACTCGATAGGAGCAACATATGAGTATCAGAAAACGGAATCGATTACCGATTCAGACTTTGGGAAAACAATCAGAACTAAAGTAGAGAAATATATCATAAGTAAGCGAGATGCCAGAATAGCTGCTTCTGCCTTTGCCATAGCTTGTAGTTTTGTTTTGTTAATATTTTTCAATTTCTTCAATCAATATGTTGCTTATTATCATTTAGAAACAGTCGGAGGCATTACAACCTGGATAAGAGAACCCCTTTTTACAGCAGACATTAATTTATGGCTACCAATTCTTAATACAACCCTAGTAATCAACATAGTATGCCATATTGTCTTGATTATATTGGACAGATACATATTGCGCGAGATCCTTCAGATTGTAATGGATTCATTTGGACTGGCCACAGTTGCAACTCTATTGTCTGTATTTCCCTTCGACTTTAGTGTAATGTCCAACACAGCAATAGCCGGTTCTGTGCATTTTGGCGTTACTATAGCTCTAATCTTCATTTCCTTTGGAATAGGAATTGGCATATTGGTTAGATTAATAAAATTAATTGTGAATATGGCAAGAGGAGTTACGGATTACCCAGAATCTGCTTAACTAAACGAAGTTTTATTAAATGGAATAAAACATACATGGAAAAACGACCGGCAGGAGTTAGCATATCTAATGAGATAATTAAACTCAGTCACAGAGTTATAGAATAGGTTGTGCCATCTCCCGCCGTATTTCCTAGTTCCAAGTATGGAATAGAATCTGAGATCAAACTTATCTATCAGCAACTTTGCTAGTTCTCCAAGGTAGGTTTTCTCAGTTTTGAAAACTCCCCAGACCAAATAGTGATCCATCGGTAACGGTTGAAGCCCCTTACATGCAGTTGAGGTTGACGCCTGGCGCGGATCAATAAGATCAAAAAGGATTAAATGCCCTTGACTTGCTTATATAGAGTGATTGTAATATATAGTATTTCCCGTTGAGTTCAACGAGTATTTAAAGGAAATTTACACATTTCTGATCATTGGGGCTGGAAACTTAGAGAGAGCTGCTGCTGAAGCAATAAAAGAGCTTGCTGAAAGTTACAATGAAGATGATTTAGAAGAACTCAAAACACTGTTAAAAGAAGGGGCAAGAGCACTGCTAAATACGAGACAAACCGCCATCTCATTGAGAAATGCCATACGCCTGATTCTCCGAGGAGCGAGCGGTAAGACTGTTAATGAACTTAAAGAAAGTGTAAAGAATGAAGCGAATAAGTTCATTAAAAACTCATTGAAGGCCGTTGAAACAATCGGAATTTATGGCTCGAAAAGGATTGAAGATTCTGATACCCTGCTTACGCATTGTAATAGCTCTGCATCTATTGCGGTGATAATACAAGCACATAAAGAGGAAAAAAATATCAGGGTATTCGCCACAGAGACAAGACCTTGGAACCAAGGCTATTTGACGGCAAGGGGGCTGGCTGAGAACGGTGTCGATGTCACCCTGATCGTAGATTCTGCTGTGAGGTATATAATCGAAGATGAAGATATCAAGGCTGTTTTCGTAGGTGCAGATACCATCTGCTCTAACGGTGCGGTGATTAACAAGATTGGAACATCACAGATCGCACTGGTTGCTCATGAGGCAAGGATTCCGTTCTATGTCTGTGCAGAGACATACAAATTCTCTCCTGAGAGTTTGAGAGGCGAACTCGTTAAAATTGAGGAAAGAGATGTGAGAGAGATTGCAGATCCAAAAAATTTCCCAAATGTGAAGTTCCGCAACCCTGTATTTGATGCCACGCCAGCAGAGTATATAGATGCCATTATCACTGAGAAGGGAGTAATTTCGCCTCATGCAGCTTATGATTTAATTGAGAAGGAATTCAGGGAGATGAGCGAATGGAGTTTGTAGAAGTCATATATTACGTAGAGAGTTCTCTGCCGATAGATAGAGCTGCAAGGGCTATTGCAGCAGAGCAATCAACTGGTACATGGACAGACATCTCAACCAAGGAAAAAGAGGTTGATGAGCGGTTAGGTGCGAGAGTCCTTGAGATTGACGGCTTAAAGGTGAAGATCGGATTTCCAATTGACTTGTTCGAGATCGATAATATACCTCAGTTCCTTGCCACTGTTGCTGGCAATCTTTTTGGTTTGGGAGCACTCAAAAATGTCAGAATCCTCGACATCAAACTTCCAAAAAGCTTTTTAAGTGAGTTTAAGGGACCTCGTTTTGGTATAGAGGGAATACGAAAAAAGGTTGGAACATTGAGTGAGGGAAGGGCACACGTAGGAACAATTATCAAGCCGAAGGTGGGTCTCAGCCCAAAAGAAACTGCAGAGGTCGCCTATAATGCTGGTATAGGTGGATGTGATCTAATAAAGGATGATGAGACCCTGACAGATCAGACATTCTGCCCCATGGTAGAAAGATTGGAGAATGTCATGGAAAAGATTGACAATATAAAGGATGAAAGTGATAAAACCGTTCTTTATGCAGTGAACATTACAGTAGGGGCAGAAGAGATACTTGAGCGTGCAGACATTGCAATGGCACATGGGGCTAACATGCTTATGATTGACTTTCTGACTGCTGGCTTCTCTGCATTACAGACATTGAGAAACGATGATTCTGTAAACCTTCCGATACATGTGCACAGAACGATGCATGGTGCAATTACGAGAAATAGAAAACATGGTATGTCAATGCTACCATTGGCAGTTCTTGTTAGGCTGTGCGGTGGTGACCAACTTCATACTGGCACAGCTAAAGGCAAAATGGAAAGCGACCTTGAAGAGGTGAAGCAGATCAATGACTTTTTAAAGAGCGATTGGCATGGCTTCAAGAAAGTCTTTCCTGTTGCCTCTGGGGGTCTTCATCCAGGCTTAGTGCCCTATGAGATTAAAGCCTTCGGAAACGATGTGATTTTACAGGCTGGCGGAGGTATTCACGGTCATCCAGATGGAACGACCGCAGGTTCTAAGGCAATGCGACAAGCGGTTGATGCGTCAAGTAAAAAGATTCCTCTGGAGACGTATTCACTAGATCATCCAGAGCTTTTGAGAGCCCTTGAGAAGTGGGGAAGAAAGGTTGATTGGAGTGAATTGTATGGAAAATAAAGCTCCTTACAGAGTGAAAAGAATAGATGTTCTACATGGAGCACACGAGGTGCTATTAAACAGAGAAGATGCAGAAGATCTAGGATTGCGTACTCAAGACAGGGTAAAGGTAGTACGTGGTAAAGGTAAAGGCCTGTCAGCAGTGGTTGGTATTACTGATACATTGGTCAGCAAGGGAGAAGCAGGAGCATTTATTAAATTATGGAAAGATTTGAATTTGGAGGATGGTGAAAAAGTTTATATCGTTCCCACATCTCGTCCTGCCTCTATAGACTTTGTCAGGAAAAAGATCTACGGTAATACTTGGAGCCAAGAGGAAATTAACACAATCGTTGATGATATTGCGTTTGGTAACCTTTCGGATATCGAGCTTGCCGCCTACACTACGGCAGTTAACATAAATGGGATGAGCATGGATGAGATTACCTGGCTTACAATGGCTATGGTCAGAACAGGCGAAACACTGGATTGGGAGATCTCTCCAATACTCGATGTACATAGCATAGGGGGTGTGCCTGGAAACAAGTATGCGCCTATCACGGTCTCAATTGTCGCTGCTAATGGGCTCACCATCCCGAAAACATCGTCAAGGGCAATAAGTTCTGCCGCCGGCACCGCTGATATTATGGAGGTTGTTTGTAATGTGGAACATGACGCACAATCAATTAAAAGGATTGCCCAAAGAGTTGGAGGAGCTTTGGTATGGGGAGGTGGAATGAACCTAGCACCTGTAGATGATGCAATTATTAGGGTTGAATACCCATTATCTCTTGATCCCCCTGGTCAGGTTTTGGCATCTGTAATGGCGAAGAAGAAGGCGGTAGGTGCAGAATACTGTGTCATAGATATTCCCATGGGGGAAGGAGCCAAAATTTCAACAAGCGAAGAGGCAAGGCGATTGGCTAGGGATTTCATAATTCTCGGGGAGCGTATAGGTGTTACAACAAGGTGTGCTATCACCTATGGAGGGCAACCAGTCGGAAGGGCAGTCGGTCCAGCCTTGGAAATCAGGGAAGTTCTATCAGCCCTTGAAGGAGTGAAAGAACCGAACAGTATAATTGAGAAGGCGTTGAGTCTCTCAGGGATATTGCTTGAACTTGGAGGGTTAGCACATCCAGATAGAGGTATAGAACTTGCGAAGAAAACTTTGGAGTCAGGGAAGGCTTTGAAGAAGTTTAAGGAGATTATCGATGCTCAGGGTGGAAATCCAGATATAAAGGCCGATGATATTATGCTTGGAAAGTACACCTATGACCTGCCGTCGCCAAAGGATGGCTATATTGAGGCAATAAATAACAGAGCGATTATCAAGATTGCAAGGTCAGCAGGCTCTCCAAGAGATAAAGGGGCAGGAATCATGTTAAGATTCAAAAAGGGGGAATGCGCTGAAAAATGGGAGCCTTTGCTCACAATCTATGCTGATAAAAAGAGAAAACTGGAGGATGCAAAGACACTCGCCAGCAAGATCCAGCCAATAAGAGTCGAAGGGATGATTTTAGGAGAGGTTGTTAGGTAGATAACTAATGGTGTTGTCCTTTTAATATGTTCATTTCTTGTTTTATTAGAATTTTTTGCAACTTGTGGGACAGTGCTTCAACTACACGCTACGGGAACAAACGTTTCAATCCTTGTTTTACTAGACTTTTTGCAACCAGGCGCACAGAGACCGGATCGAGCCCCGTTTCTCTGCTCAAAAGGCTTCCCTATCCAAGCAGTGGGAAATTGGAGGCGAGAAGATCCTTCGATCAAATCCCGAGCACCGGCTATAGATAGATACCACACAAACAAAAAGGCTGAGATCGCCGTTCGTTCGATTCTGATTCTTCCCTCTGGCTAACGAAATTAACCCCCAACCTACAACCATTCCGCGAGTCTCTGTAATTCATCCTTTGAGTTAATCCCAAACAATAAGAGAATATTAAGGGTAAACGTGCCAAATAACAGGTCAGAAGTCGAGATTATAGGGTGGGTTAGGGAGGTGGCCATATAATTATTCATATGAGGTTTTTATACTGCACGAAACAGCACTTTGGTGCGGGATCGCTTTGACATGGTGCCCCATTTACTGTAAAATTTTGTGTATATGGAATAAATTGCAAAACTTTAAACATACCAAGCGATAATATAAAAGTAACTGTTAGGCAGACCTGCGCGGATCACATAACATGCCTTGGAAGTCTATACTCTTGGTAAGGCTCCGCTTACGCTCCACCTAACCAGGAGTTGAAGTGGAATCCCCGGGACAGACAAGTTCACCCTGATGTCTCTGCCTAACTCCCAGTGGCGTTAGGGTAATCTGATATACTTAAAGGAGGTTAAGGATATGACTCTGAGAATAACAGCCAGAAAAACAAAAAAAAAGAAATATGGATATGAAGAAGAACCATATGACGTGTCAAATATTTATTATGAGTTAAGTGATGGAAGGATTGTCACGAGAAAAATGGCTGCAGAACTGGTTAAAAGTAAGGAGTTGAGCGGCTATCATATATACGAAAGAGATGATGTGGAATATATAAGAGACAATCCGGATAAAGAGGAAAGTGATAATATAAACAGTCAACCGCTAATACCATGGCCCTGTGATCTATTGTTCCCTGAGGACATCTCTGCATATGTGATCATTCATGAGGACGGATCTGGTGCCATCGGGTCCCGGGAATTTGGTGAGTTCCGTATCTCTCATGATTACTTAAATCGATACATGCATGAAGGCGGTTCCGCTGAGCTCGGACTTCCCATTTCTGAAGAGCAAGACTCCACGAACGATTCCAGCATCACCTTCCAGGGCTTCGAGAAAGCTATTATGTTCACCAACGATGAAGGTGCAATCGAGGTGTTTGCAGGCACCACGCTCCAAGACTATATGCGTGCAAGTTACTATTCCCGCACACGCCCGCGGACCTCAAGCCCCGATGATGTCCTCGCAGCACAGCAGGGACTTGGCCTTCCCCGTGCCGCCATGCACCCAACGCCTCATGCGCATATCCGCGTCATGGGAAGCGGGGGCATGTATTTCCCCGAACACGGCACTCCTGCATTCTATGCCGACGACCATTATCCAATGCTCGACGGACGTATAGTGTTAAGAACAGAGGTCTCTTGTGGGGAGATGATCATAGCTTTTACGCGTGATCCGTATCTCCCTGGTTTCAGAAAGGACGTTGCTTTACTGGCATTGTCATTAGCTCTTCACGAGCCATGCGGCGATACGGCCAGAGACCTAACGGGTACGATCTCAAGAGAGTACTGTTCCGAATTCGTTCGGGAAGTCTATTGCAGATCCGGGATGGATAGTTGGCGGCTCAATGGACGTGGAATTTACCTCTGGGCGGTAACCTATGCCGACCAGTTAAAGTGGATCTTCCAAAACGAAGCAGAGTTCGCGGGCAGAGGCAGCATCAACCAGCTCACGGCGGAGCCGGGAGATTATCTGTATATGGAAGACGGCGGTCACTCGGCACTGGCCATCGCCACATCTCTTGATGGGCAGCATCTGTGGAAAGTCGGGGGAAATGAAGGTGACGACGATTGTATCCTGTTTAGAAAGAGAACCTATTTCGATCTAAGCGATCCGGCCCATCCTGTGCTCAACGAAGACATCTCGGGCATTGGTCGCATCCGCTCCAGCATGTTCTGATAGTTTAGAAAAGAGGAGTAAAGAGAGGAGTAAACAGTGTGGAGCGTAGCCGACACACAATTCCAGGTTGAATGAAGCACGGATTGTTATTTTAGGGTTTGAATGGAGATATTTTTGCAAATGGATGGGGGACGCTGGGGTAGAAAGCAAAAAGAAATAGGCACGAAGATTGCGAAGTGTAGCTTTTGCCTAACCAATCGTTGCACAAATAACGGAGCGCGCCCCGTTTACTTCGATTTCAATCCTTGTTTTATTAGACTTTTTTGCAACCATCATGATGTAGAAGAGAGAATATGCCATGAAAAAAGGTTTCAATATTTGTGTTATAATTAAAAAGTTTAAGAATATGACGATTTTCCCGTCACTATGATACACATATAGTTCCTCATGGTCTCTGAAGATTTTATTAACATATTCATCGCCGAGCAGCGGCAAGGACCGCAGACCCACCAAAGATATAAACCACTATGAACGGATCGAATTCATAGTCAGTCACGCAAATAAAAAATAGATATACAAAAAATGGAAAACTAAAGAATAGAATCAATCTAGAAATTACTGGATCGTTATTAAGGAGATTCCACACTCTTCTCATTATTTCTCTAACCAAAATATCAAATTTCGATGAGATTGAGGGTCTTTCGTGCAGAAAAACAACTTCCCTATCTTGTTTTAGGAAAGCCGTAGGTTGCCTAATAGAACCTATGTAATTTTCGAGTCCACTGATATCCTTTTTTATTAGTGCGCTCCTAAGACTGATAAGTGACTTTGCTAATTTTTCATATTCGTTGTCTTTTTTATCTTCTAATATTGGATATATTGTTTGCCTTAGTTCACTCAAAAGTTCTTCCAGAGTTTTGATACCAGATTCAGTATATAATCCGCCTTTATATTCATCAATTATACCTTTGAGATAAAATACCATTAAGTCAAATGATTTTGTCGCTTTTTCCGCTTTTTCTGGATCACGAGGGCTTAAGCTTTTAATTGTATTGTCTAAATTAAATACTGCTCCTTCAAAATTAGATAGGTTTAAGAATATGCCTAGAAAACCAGGAACAAACACAATAAAGTAGCCCAATGCAATGTATCCGAAATAGGATATGAATAAAGGATGGTAAATTATACCATAGATAATTCAAAATATGAAAAAAGTATATACGAGAAATATACTTGTAAAAATTTGTTTTATTTTTACCTTGTTCTGAATTTTCTTAATAATCTGCCCTTCTCGAACTGGTTCTACCTTCTGTTTCTCATTTTTATATGTCACCATTTTATAATACATAAAAAACTCATCTAAATTAAACTTTTCGCACTTACAACTCATTAATAAAAATTATCAAAATGTCCGAAAGTAACAAAGATAGCCAGTTACAAAACAAGTTAAATCAGAAGTATTGAACAAGATGGCTTATCACTTCCATGGTGTTGGGCTACGCATAAATGAAGAAACCACTCATGAGATAATGGTTGCCTCTTTGAGCTGCGCGACAAATTCTCTAATCTCATGCAACATTTTTCCCTCCTCATCCTTGTTCTTGGCTATGATATTCACTATAGCACTTCCAACAATGGCACCATCGGCCCCTGCTCTGATCGCCTCGCGTACATGTTGGGGGGAAGAAAGGCCGAAACCAACTGCTATTGGAACTTCGCTATTTGTAGCCACTTGAACTTTACCTATCATGTCTTTTACAGTCAGAGAGAGCTCTTCCCTTGCCCCAGTGACCCCTAACAAACTAACAAGATAGATAAAACCATGGGCAACGCTTGATATATTTTTTATTCTATACTCTGTCGACGTTGGAGCTATGAGCGGGATGAAATCTACATCGTTCTTATTCGCCTCGCTTAGCGTCTGTTTAGCCTCTTCTATGGGCAAATCTGGAATTATTATGCCATTTATTCCGCTCTCGACACAATCCTTCATGAAACGACCGATGCCCCTATGAAGAACAAGGTTGTAGTATGTGAGGCAAATAAGAGGCGCTTTAATATGTTCCCTGATATCTCTAATCATATTGAAATATAAATCTGGGTTCATACCAGCTTTGAGAGCCCTCTCAGATGCAGCCTGGATCGTGGGGCCGTCTGCAATCGGATCTGAAAAAGGCAAGCCCAATTCTATCATGTCGGCTCCGCCCTCATCTAATGCCCCGACTATTTTTTTTGTTAGACTCAGCGATGGATCTCCCGCCATCACGTAAACGATTAGAGCACCCTCTCCCCTTTCTGAGAGTTCCTGGAAGGTGTCAGCAATCATCATACTTTCATACCTGTCTTTTCTGCGACGATCATGACATCTTTGTCCCCTCTACCAGAAAGATTTATCACAATTATTTGATCCTTCCTCATTTTTTCTGCTTCTGCTATCTTGCAGGCATATGCAACGGCATGGGCACTCTCTAGGGCTGGCATTATTCCCTCTGTCTCGGTCAGAAGCTTAAATGCATCCAGCGCTTCATCATCTGTAATATAATCGTACTTGACCCTTTTCCTGATTTTAAGGAGTGAGTGCTCTGGACCCACGCCGGGGTAATCCAATCCGGCGGAAATGCTGTGGGTCTTTGATATTTGTCCATAATCATCCTGCAAAACATAGCTAAAAGCCCCATGGAGCACTCCCTCGCCCCCTGCAACCAAAGGGGAAGCGTGCCTGCCAGTCTCAACGCCCTCTCCACCAGCTTCAATACCATACATGGATACATCATCATCAAGAAAATCATAGAACATGCCAATGGCGTTACTTCCACCGCCAACACAGGCGATAACTGCATCTGGAAGTCTCCCCTCTTTTTCTAGTATTTGTTTCTTGGTTTCTTTTCCTATGATCCTCTGGAAGTCCCTTACGATCATCGGGTAAGGATGCGGTCCCACAACGGAGCCTAGCAGGTAATATGTAGTCTTGACATTTGTGACCCAATCTCTCAAAGCCTCATTGATGGCGTCCTTTAGCGTCTTACTTCCGCTTTCGACAGGATGGACTTTTGCGCCAAGCAATTTCATCCTAAATACGTTCAACCTTTGCCGTTCCATGTCTTCCACGCCCATGTATATTTCGGGCTTAAGACCAAAGGCAACAGCGGCAATGGCGGTTGCAAGTCCATGTTGGCCTGCTCCAGTTTCTGCAATTACTCTCTCCTTGTTCATTCGCTTAGCAAGAAGTGCTTGACCAATGGTGTTGTTTAGCTTGTGTGCACCACCATGTACAAGGTCTTCTCTCTTTAGATAAATCTTCACGCCCAACTTCTTCGAGAGTTGCCCAGCTAAAAAAAGAGGTGTAGGTCTACCTGCAAAATCTCTGAGATATGAATCAAGCTCTCTCCTAAACCCATGGTCACCTCTAAACTTGGTATAGGCACTATCGAGTTCCTCTAGCGCTGACATCAAGACTTCGGGAACGAACTGCCCTCCATATCTTTCGAACTTGCCTTCCTTAGGATAACTATTCACGTACAACTTTTTACCCCCTAGCCGATTTTATGAAGGATCTTACCTTGTTGGGGTCCTTCTTTCCTGGGTAGATTTCAACCCCACTTGCAACGTCGACAGCATAGGGCTTTACAATTTTGACTGCCCTTGATACGTTCTCGGGCGTAAGTCCTCCAGCGAGCATGATTGGCAATCCTATTTTATCTTTTATAACCCTGCTAACCATCCAATCGTGCGTCATACCAGTCCCACCCTCCCTGGAGGTGACAGTATCCAGTAGCACGAAGTCGACGATTTTTTCCAAATCCTCTAAATAGCTCGATTTATCCTCTCCCTCTGGGCATTTTACATTGCGCTCCATGTCTATATGAACCGTCTTGATGATTTTCGTTTCATTAGGGAGAGAGGATCTTACTTCAAGAACAAAACTGTTCGGCTCATATCCATGAAGTTGAACCGCATAGGGTCTAATCTCTCTTGCAACCCTAAGGACATCGCTAGCGGATCTCGGCATGAGTACCGCAACTACGCTCTTTATATCCTTTGATATCTCGATTGCTTTTTCCAATGAGATCTTTCTCTGAGTGTCAACCGGAACGTCTATGATCAGGCCGATCATGTCAGCTCCACTTTCAACTGCAAAGATGGCATCTTCGGCGCTCGTTATCCCACATATCTTCACTTTTACCATATTTATGCCTGCACGAATTTTTGAAGTCTCTCTCTAGGTCTCTTGGAACGCATCAAGACAGTACCTATGAGAACTGCATTTGCACCTGACCCCATCAAAAATCTTACGTCCTCCGCCGTCTTGATGCCAGATTCGCTGATCAGGATCTTGTTGCTTGGAATATATTTGGCCAACCGCTTCGTAACATCGAGATCAACTCTTAGAGTATGAAAATTTCGATTGTTAACTCCTACCATTTTTGCGCCTGAATCGACCGCGAGCTTTACATCTTGAGCAGTTCGACACTCGACAATTGTCTCCAAGCCGATTTCGTTGGCTAAAGATAATAGATCTGGAAGTTTATTTTGTACACATGAGGCGATCAGGAGTATTGAATCTGCACCATAGGCAGCACTCTCATAGATTTGATATTCATCGATGATAAAATCCTTTCTAAAAACTGGTAAATCGACTGAATCTTTGACTTCAAACAAACTTTTGAGGCTACCCCCAAAATATTTCTGTTCTGTCAGAACAGATATTGCAATAGCTCCGCCAGCCTCATATTCTCTAGCTAGTGCTACAACATCGAGATTCTGTCTCAGAATGCCCTCCGACGGAGATATGGGTTTTATCTCCGCTATGATCGGAACGAATTGAGAATTGCGGATTGCTCCCGAAAGACTTCGAAAACCGTTACCCCTATCAGGTAGGTCCTTCACCGGAACTTCATGTTTTCTTTTCTCAGTCTCCTTTCTAACGTCAGATAGTATCTCATCGATCAAAGTTTATCCTCCAAACTTTCAAGCTTGGATGGGTCGCCTTCAGTAGCCCTGATCAATTCCCTAAGGATATCGTAGGCTCTCCCACTGTCGATGGATTCCTTTGCAATCTCAGCGCCCTCTTCAAAACTCTCGGCCTTGCCTCCAACGATTATCGCAGCGGCTGAGTTAATCAGGACAGCGTCCCTTCTTGGGCCATCTCCTCCATTAAGCAAATTGATCATCAATAGCACATTATCCTCTACACCATAACCCATGATTTCATCAGACATAGAACGCTCGAACCCGATATCCTCAGGTTTCATTATGTAAGTATTAACCTCGCCATCGCACACCTCAGAAATCCTAGTCTCACCAACATTTGAAATCTCATCCAGTCCATCAAGACCGTGAACTACCATTGCACGCTCAGTTCCCAATTCTTTCAAGACTTTTGCGAGGGTTTCCGTCATTGAGGGGTCATAGACTCCCATGACTTGTGCTTTGGCCCCAGCAGGATTAGTTAGTGGACCTAATATGTTAAAGACTGTTCTGATTCCAATCTCTTTTCGTACAGGGGTTGCATACTTCATTGCGCCATGAAACATCGGGGCAAACATGAAACCAAATCCTATGCGCTCAATGCAGTTCTCAACACTTTTAGGCTCCAACCCTATGTTTACGCCA
>CAYZWV010000030.1:0-14911 GCA_964482255.1 uncultured Methanocellaceae archaeon | reverse complement strand
ATATAGTAATCATCCAAAGAGCATATATATTTTATGGTTCTTATAATGTTTTTTATAATGTTTTACTCCAACCTAATGGCAGGAATCCAGTTATTATAAGTGACACCATTTACATCGGTGAACTCTGTGCAGGTAATCGTTCCCCCTGTCACTTCCATGCTGGTTGCATGTATTATCTGTGGATAGGAGCCTGTTATTATTGTGTAGTTGTAGGTCTCGCCTGCCCTTAATACGAAAGACTCGCCAAAGGTTATGTTGTGATAATCTCCGCTGTAATCGTTCCAGGTTGCAGTAGTATTCCACGTCGAATTCCATATTTTAACGGATTCTGCATGTCCGCCTGTACCGAGGCATGGATATATGTATATGTGGGTCACAGAAATATCCTGATTTGACATGATCGTGCCGTTGTGCGTGCCCGCAATGCTTGGATAAGTGCCAGAGCCTGTGTCAAAGGTTGGTATAAATTTGGGTATGGTGAAACTATATTCAGTATCGCCTTCTACAGACACATTCAGCCATTCAGATGATAGATTATCTGGTGTCCCCTTGTCTGAGTCAGTCCAATTGATACTTATCTGGTGGCTACCAGCGGGCACCACTTCCCACCAGCTCGTTAGTGTCTGTCCTGATAGAACAGTAAGATTATGATCATATTCATTGTCAATATCTGACTTGAAATAGACTGTCAAGTCATCATCGTCGTTGTTGGTTACATTGATATGATACTGTCCCCTACTACCTGTTCCAGAGTAAATCCACTGTATGCCCGCTATATCCTCTGTTGCTAAGGTGCACTTCTTGGTTTCACTAGTGTTGCCATAGCCGTACATAGTTTTCTCTGAATCCGCTGTGCCATACAAATCAAGCAAGCAGAGGCAGTGCCCCAGTTCGTGGGTGGCAATATCTTGCACATCATATTGAGAAGATGATGGCGAGCCGCTGGCACTCCAAGCACAATAGTAATCATTGAACACTATGTCAGTTTCAATAATCTCGCCAGTAGATGAGTTTAACCATCTCCCACATGTAGCTATAGAACCAGTATCGTAGTTGACCCACATGATCTCGTTATGGTAGTTATAGCCCCAGTTGGTGGCATTGGTAAGCCCACCATATTCAAAGTAGAAGTTGGCGTTGTCAACATCATTCCAAGTCTGCATTGCATTAATAACCGCCTGCCACTCTCCGGTGCAGTCGTTCGTATTCGGATTTATCCAAATCTTCTCCCCCATAGGGTTATCCCCAAACCATTTATTCCCTGAATAGGAGAAGTTTACAGTGAAGGGGTAATCATTGCTAATGCCAGCAGAGGTGTTAACTCTCACCCCATGGCTTGTGAGCCCACTACTGGCTCCTGATGGCACCTCGCACACTATCTGGGTATCGCTCCAGGTGACAATGGACGCCCCTACATAGGTGCTTCCCACTCGCCAAAAGGTCACTGTGCTTGTGTTCTGAGTGGCACCGAAGTCAGTACCGTTTATAGTAACTTGGAACCCTGTGCCAGCTGGTCCTGAAGAGGGTGTGAGATTGACTATGTGAGGTGCTGCACTAGGCACATATTTTCGCAGCACTACATCATCAACAAAGGCGCCATCATATCCGATCAAACCATCACTATCGAATTTGAAGGCTATCCACACTTGGGACCGCCCGCAGAGATTGCCCAATGTGGGAACAGTTGTTATGTCAAAGGAATGATAAGTCCATCCACCAGAATTCCCACTTACCCTATAACCATAGAAGTAACTGCCGTCAATAGATGCGTAATAACTGAAATAATCACATCCATACTCTGTTTCGTACCACCTGTAAAAGTTAAGCTCAGCATCAGTTGCATCAGTCAGGTTGAACGGTCCGTAGACCATCCAAGCATTCATACCATTTGGGTAGCTACCTACAGGATCATAGCCGCTACCAGCGCACCAGACGCTATATGAACCATTATGGGGCTTATAGCTCTCCTTACCCCAAGTGGGTGTGCCATAAAGTGTCCAAGTAGTTTCAGGAAAATTTTCCTCAAAGCCATCGGTCATGATGTTTTGCCAGCCAGTCTGAAATTCTCCGATCCCTGCTGGCTCAACTGCTTTACTTTTTAGGGGGCTTTCCAATACCTCGCTAGCGGGCTCTATGGATATTTTATGGATGACACCTTCGGTCTCCATTGATTGGTCGATGGCAGCAATAAAACTAGTTAGCGACTGATCTGTCCCAACCATGCGGTCATCATCAACGCTAAACTTACCCTGATACCAGCCGCATACATCAAAAGTATTCTCCTCTTTCTCTAAGAAAACCACCGCTTTTTCCCCTAACTTAAAGCTAGGTGTATCCGAAACCCAGAGCCTAAGCCTACCTACCTCACCACCAGGCAATTTTATTACCACTTCCTCTTGAGTTTCCCCTTTAATAGTTTGATCCATAGAGAGGGTAACCAAAGTATAGATATTGCCTTCACCCTCTTGGTAGTAGGTAATATCAGTTACCTCGCCTACTAAGATGGAGTCAGCCTTAGCTGTTAGCTCATCAAGAGTTAACTGCTCTACCAGTGCCGAAGTACTTCCTATCACTGTTAACAGTAAACCTAGTACCAACACCAGTGATATTCCAAAATGCGCAATGGGCCTAATTTCCAATACCCCACTTACTGTTTTGCCATGGTATTCCTAATCTGATCAATAAATTCAGTCAGCGACGTATTGCCGCTGACCATGTTATTCTCATCAATGCTAAACTTCCCTTGGAAGCTACCAACAACAGAAAAGGTATCAACATCTTCTTGATGAAGAAAGATTACCACCCTTTCTGATACTCGGAAGCTTGGGCTATCTTCCACCCATTCTTTAATCCCATCTACTTCACCTCCTGGAACGGTAATAGTAATCCTTTGTCCCAAATTTCCCTTGATGCTCTGTTCAATAGAAATGCTCACTAGGGTATAAATGCTCTTGTCCTCAGCATCCTGCAGGGTGTCAATATTGGTGACTGTCCCCACTAGAATAAAATCTGCTTTAGCAGTGAGTTGCTCTAGGCTTAGCTTTTCAACCAAGCCTGCACCCACCACCGTTACTGTAGTAGGAGTTGATGTCGGTATGGGAGTAGTTTCAACCCTTGGAGTCGGTGTTGAAGTTGGTTTTGGAGGGGGTGTGAACTCATTTTCAACGCACCCTGAAAAAGCACATGTAACCAAAGCCAAAAAAAGCACGATGGCTACTGCCTTTTTCATTTTAATTGACCTCCCTGATTCCCCTCCAACAATCTCTATCAACCCAACCGTTTTATATATGTTGCTAAAACGTTGACCCCTTAGGTTTCTGTTGAAAATGCGGTGGAGTGAGAGACCTCAGTCCCGTATATTTGCCAGTCTTGTTGAAACTATCAATCGAAAATTCTACAGTAAACTATGGAGAGAGCCTATGTCTATCTCTTGGGAACAAGATGACTTCCCGAATATTGTTGAGATCCAGCATCGTCATCAGCAAACGTTCAAGACCAAGACCCCATCCTGCATGTGGTGGCATTCCGCATTTGAATGCTCTTAGATAAAATTCAAATCCGTCTGGATTCAGTCCTTGTGCCTTAATTCTTCTCCGGAGTAGATCATGAGAGTGTATCCTCTGTGATCCTGATGCGAGTTCCATTCTAGGATGCATCAGGTCAAACGCTTTGCATATATCTGGACGATCTGCATAGGGTTCTGTGTAATATGGCTTGATCTCGGTAGGCCAATCCACTATGAAGTAATGATTGCCCATCCTTTCGCCGACTGTTTTTTCCGTTGCCGTATCCAGGTCATCACCCCATTCAATATCTCCAATATCTATCGCTTCATCATAGGACAATCGCTTGAAAGGTACCTTTGGAGTCATGAGTTGCAATCCCAGAATGTCAAGCTCATGTTTACAACTTTTGATCACATGCGAATATATGTTCTCAACCAAGAGTTCTAGGATCGACATTACATCTTCATGGGTAACAAAGGAAGCCTCTATGTCAACAGAATTAACCTCATTCAAATGTTTGGTAGTGTCATGTTCCTCGGCTCTGAAAATCTGTCCGATCTCATATACTCTGTCCAACCCAGCCGACATCATGATCTGCTTATATAATTGTGGACTTTGGCTGAGAAATGCCTCTTTTTCGAAATAGGTAATCGGAAATAGCGCAGTACCCCCCTCTGTTGCGGTGGCAACTATCTTGGGCGTGTTGATCTCGGTGAAGCCGTTACTATCCAAAAAAGTCCGAATCGTCTTTAACACATGATGACGAATTACGAATATTGCTTTTATGCTTTGCCGCCTAATGTCCATGAATCTGGAATCCAATCTCGTATCTAGATCTGCACTCACTTTTCCTGTAACGTCCAGCGGAAGCGGAGAATCTGCCTTGTTTAGCACTTGGACATCGCTTGGGATGATCTCATAGTTGTTGGGTGCCTTTTCCTCCTTTTTCACTAGGCCAGAGACTAAAACCACAGATTCTCTTGAAATGCCACGGACTATGTTGAATAATTTTTTATCTGCCTTTTTCTTGGATAGTGTTACTTGCACTAATCCTTCTCTATCTCTGAGAACAAGGAATGTAATCCCACCGAGGTCCCTTATCTCATGGACCCATCCTGCCATGACTACATTCTTACCATCATCATCTGGCGTTATATCTCTGGAGTAATGAGTTCGTAGCATTTAATACAGACCTTGATTATTTTTTTTGTCTTCTTAGATAGCTACGTTCAGGTTTAAAAGTCTAATCTCATCTCATCTAATCAAAATTCTAAGCATATGAAAAGAAAGATCATTCATAAATAATGTTATAAGGCCGTCTAGAAGATGAAATACTAAAATAACTTTCTTTCTTGAAGTATACCCATTTTTCAGTGTGTATTGATATTATCGATTATCTCTCTATCTTTTCATTCATCAAATCTCTTCCTAATCGAATCAGCATGGGCTTCAAATCCCTCTGCTCTGGCAAGAGCTATTATGGCATCTTTTATGCTGCGAAGTCCATCCTTACTAAGCATCTGAATGCTTGTCTTCTTTGTGAAGTGGTCCACATTCAGTCCAGAAAATACCTTAGCATATCCTCCTGTAGGGAGAACATGATTGGCACCATATGCATAATCGCCTCCTGCCACCGGAGAATAATCTCCAATGAAGATCGAGCCAGCATGTTTGATCTTCTTCAAAACGCTCAGAGGATCTGAGACCATGAGTTCCAAATGCTCTGGAGCGAATTTGTTTATGAATTCAATACCCTCATCAAGGTCTTTCACGGTTAGAATGGCGCTACTTTCTATTGCTTTTGTTACACTGTCTTTCCGTTGAGCTTTTTTCCCTTGCAAGTTCAACTCGCTATTTACAGCCTTCGCTAATTCATTGGAAGTCGTGATTAGGACGGAGATGGACATAGGATCGTGCTCAGTCTGTGCAATCATATCTGATGCAATGATCGACGCCTTTTTGGTCAAGTTTTTGTTCAGAGGTTGGTCTGCGAGGATCATGATCTCGCTGGGACCGGCAGGAAAATCCGTCTCAACCTCGTTGCTCACCAGCATTTTAGCAGCGGTTACGTAGACGTTTCCAGGGCCAACGATTTTATCAACCTTTGGGATTGTCTCTGTACCGTAGGCCATCGCAGCTATGGACTGAGCTCCACTCACCTTATATATGTTATCTGCCCCTGCGATGTTTGTGGCCACTAGTGTAAGTGGATCTATACTTCCATCTGGCTTGGGCGGAGTGCATACTATAACATCTTCCACGCCTGCCACCTTTGCGGGAATCACTGTCATAAGAGCTGTTGAGGGATAAGATGCCAAACCACCGGGCACATATGCACCTACACACTCTAATGGTGCAATCTTTTGACCCAACGTAATTCCAGGTGAAAATTCTGACAGCCACATGTCCTCTTTCAATTGTTCTCCGTGGAACGCTGCAATGTTTAGCGACGCAATCTCTAGATATCCAATAAGTTCTTTATCCAGATATCTTTCTGCCTCTTGTCGTTCCTCTTCTGTAACCTCCAACTCTTTAATCTCAACATTATCGAATTCCTTGGCGTACTTGATCAGAGCCGCATCGCCTTTTTCTTGCACATCTGCTATGATTTTCTTTACGGATTCCATAGCCTTTTGCAGAGCAATCTCTCTGTTTAATAACCGATCAATTTCAGTATCATTTAAATCTGAGAGCCGTTTAATTATCATGCTTAATCACATTCTGCAAATTTAGTTCATTATCGAATGCATCTATTATTTCTTTTAACTCTTCCTTATTCATGTATCTTAATTCTTCGGACAACTTTACCATGTTTGGTATCGCTCTAACTACATTGTCCACCACCGTTATGGTGGCCGTTCTGGAGGTTCTACTCAGAGGGTTGAGATCTATCGCTATGACGGTTTTACCCATGTGTACCAGAGCTTCACATCTATCCCCATCCTCCAAGGGTACGAGCACTGTATCAGCTCTATAAATCCCTTCTTTATCCACCTTACCTCTTTCATGCTCTATGCCTGGTATGCGTTTATAAACCCTTTTTCCAAATATTTTTGTTGCTCCATGTGCCTTTAGGTGAGCTATTATCTTTTTCACGCGCTCTTCAGTTCGATGAAATAGGTTCACCTCAAGAGGTGCATTTATACTTTCACTTAAAAGTACGATCTCATCTGGTATTAGGGCAGCGGTGTTGCCATTCACAGATATAATAGGATATTTTGCCACCAATAACGTTGCCACTGCAGCCTTTGTAGCGTACATCGCCGCCTTGTTAGTCTTTTCCCCGATCAGGTAATCAAATGCTTCTCCCCTACCATGTGCTATTAAACCCTGGGTACAGACGATTCCAGACTCATACCCTCTCACGAGCCTCTCTCTGATCATCAATGATACGTAGCGAGGATGATCCTTTGGTATCATAGCAATCGTGCTCCATCATGACCTATCTTGTATGTTCCAACGGGTCCGAACTCCTTTAGTGCTTCATAACCTCCTATTGCAAAGATAACCTCTCCAAGCATCGCCATGCTTGCCATCCCACCGCCGGATTCAACCGCCTCTACAATTTCTATTCCAACATCGCTCATGAGACCCGTATCCACGGCGAATCTCTTTGATAATAACATGAAGTTCTGGATCGTTGGGCGTTTAAGAAGCTCCTTTATAGCGGCTCTCCCGGCCTGATTTATTTTTCTTTTCGCTCTCTCATCCACTAGCAAATCTTTAGTCAAAATCTCGCCTAGCACGACATGATTAATTTCTACATCTCTGACTGGAATCTTGTCTACCTTACCAATGCCAGGAGATCCAGGCTCCCTTCGAATTATCATACCACCATATGTTTGAGCTATCACATCTCCCAAGCCCGTCTTGTTCTCGATTTCGGCTACATGAGCAACCTCTGCAGCGCTATTATAACTCATATCAAGGGACAAAGCATCGCTCAGAGCAAGTGCTGTGCTTAATGCACCGGCTCCGCTGGCTCCGAAACCGCATCCTATTGGTACATCTGTCTTGCTAAGCACTTCCACTAAATGTTCACTTGCTAATCTCCTCACGACGGACCGAGTTGTAGGTGCCTCTACATAGGCTTCATTTATAATTACAGATATGCCTTTACCCTCTTCTACTATGACCTCTGTGGTCACTCCTGCCTGCAGGGTAAATCCGCAGCCCCTAGACCCCATGTGTCTCTGGTCTAAGTGCTCACAGATTTCAAAAAAACCAGTGATGTGTGAGGGTGCATATGCTTTTGACCTCATAACACCTCAATCAATGCATCGATGATCTTCTTCGCTATTTCTCTCTTTGAACCCTTGAAATGCGTGATCTCCTTACTGATGATGTATACCTCATTTTCATCTTCACCTATTCCCCCCTTGCCGACATCATTTGCTACAACCAGATCTAGCTTGTACTCATCCATCATCGACCTCGCTCTTGAGATCAGCTCTTTCATAGAAACATTAGTTTCTGCTTTGAAGCCGATAATGGTCAAATCAGGATATTTCTTCCTTACCAATTGTATCAGCTTAGGAACCGGCTTCAGTGATAATATCAGTTCTTTACCAAAGTAATTCTTGCTAGGGCTTTTATCGACCGTGTAATCCGATATAGCAGCGGGGCACATTAGTACATCGCTTCCCTTTTTCAACTCGTTAAGCACCGCATCCATCATTTGCTGAGCACTCTCGACATAGATGCTTTCGATGTCTGAATAGGTGCTATGCCCTCTCTGGACCAGTTTGACGTCTGCCCCCCTTATATATGCATCTCTTGCCAGTTCTAGACCGGTCTTGCCAGAACTACGACTAGTTAGTATTCGAATTGGGTCTATGGACTCTGCAGTCCCTCCGGCTGTTATCAACACCTTTCTCCCCTTCAATTCGTTCCTGCCGAGAACTCGTAACACACGTATAATGATGTCATCGATGTTAGCAATCTTCGCACTGCCTTCTTCCATCCTTGGACGCATGAATTCTATTCCTAGTTCTTCCAGTCGCTTGATATTTTTCATGACAATCGGATGTGTGTACATAGAAACATGCATGGCAGGAACTATGATAATTGGTATGCCCGACCCAATTGCGGTGGTGGCAAAGGTCGTTACGGTGGTATCATCTATTCCAGTTGCGATCTTTCCGATAGTATTCGTAGTGCAAGGGGCTATCAACAACAGATCTGCTTTACCCTCTCGTTTTCCACACAGATCAACGTGTTCTATCTTGCCGGTTATTTCGGTAATCACTTCATGCCCAGTTGCATATTGAAGTGCTTGCGGATGTATGATTTTTTGGGCAGAAGCAGACAACACTGCTCGAATGTCTGCGCCAAATCTCATTAGCTCTCGTGCCAGTTTGACCGTTTCGACGGCTGCTATGCTGCCTGTCACGCATAGAGTTATTTTCCTGCCAGAGAGCTCATGCCCTTTCGATCCTTTTATGTCAAATGCTGGATGAGCCAAGGATATCACTGCTATAAATCGTTTTTCAAGGTTAAAAAAGATTGTCAATTATGATTCTGTTGTATCTATAGTCCACTCATTGTAGGTGATATATCGCTCAGCACACTCTTTCTCCTCAAGAAGCAAATTATGCCGCCATTCATGCATCAGCTAGCAAGTCGAATGCAAAAGGATCAATCTGGGCAAAGCGAGGCCACAGGTTAAGCCTAACCTTGAATTCCAAGTTATTATAAGTTGGGTCACTTCTTATTCTTATCTTAATGCAATTGAAATACTAAAATTCGATGAGCTTTTCTCGCAACTGAAAATAATCCCGCTAGTTTGAATAGAAGTCTATATATTGCCCCCAATTTGTTTATGTCTTTAGATTGGGTAAAATACCATTCCTCCCTAAGCTGAATTCCAGCCTTCCATTTTTCAATCTCATGGGCGTTATCTATTCCCCAGTAAATTCTCGCATCGGTTTTTCTTATTGACGGATGATTCTTTATTTTTTTTACAGTAAGGGCGCTATAACTATCAAAAATTAGTTGGCAACCAGGAAATGTTTTCTGGAGTTTTAAAACCAGAGCTTTTACTTCTCTCTCTTTCAGATACATAAACAATCCTTCGGCAAGAAAAAGAAATGGTCCTTTTTTGCCTATCAGATTGTCCATCCACTTGAATTCCACTACAGATGAAGGAATCAAATGATATCTATCTGCTTCTTGATAGAAACTCTTCCGCAATTCTATTACTTCTGGATAGTCCAAATCGTACCATTCTACTGTGCCGTTATCGACTCTAATAAAACGACTATCAAGTCCGCAACCCAAATGTACTACAACACACTCTTCATTTTGCTGCATGAATTCTTTCACATAGTTGTCAAGTTGTTTTGCTCGCATGCATAGTGTAACATGTGTTTGTTTTGGAATTCTTAGCTGAGAATAGTCATAATTTAGTCTACTTACTACCTCTACTGCTTTTTCATCTACGATAATCGGTGTCTTTTTCTGGTTTTCTACCGCTTTGGAATAGAGGGGAATCAGTAATGTCTCTTTTTCTTTTTCCAGTTGAATGCTCTTTTTTTTCATTGTTTTTTCTAGTGAAGAAATGTTTATTCAATAAATCTGGAATCCTTAATTTTAAAATTTTCTTCTCGAAGTATTTATATAATTGTAACTTTTTTTAATATAGCTGTGGTGTTTTGAGCTTGTCTGAGAATGTATCCTCTAAATCAGGCAGAATTCTTTATATGGATAATATCAGGCTTTTTTTGATTGTTATTATTGTTCTTCACCATGTTGCAGTCGCTTATGGGGGTTCAGGCGGTTGGCCCCTTAAGGAAACTCCAACTGATGAAATCAGTCCGATCATATTTTTATTATTTAATGCTATCAATCAAAGTTATGTCTTGTCATTCTTTTATCTTCTTTCTGGATATTTTGTTCCAAGATCCTATGATAAAAAAGGACCGAAAATATTCTTGAAAGACCGATTAATACGTTTAGGTATACCTCTTTTGGTTTACACCACTTTAATTACTCCCCTTATTGATTACCTGGTGTTAAATTTCGCCGAAGGAAAAGAAGCATCTTTCTTTGGAATGATTACCTATCGACTTCAACACCTTATTTCTACTTGGGAAACCGGTCCTCTCTGGTTTGTAGAGGCTTTGCTGATTTTTTCAACAGTATATGTTTTTTACAGGCTCGTTTCCAGTTATTCATTTAGTCCGTTTAAGAATACTTTTCCAACAAATGCGGCAGTTACGGGAAGCATTATAGCAATTGCATTGGGAACCTTCTTTGTAAGGATATGGTATCCAGTTGGGGTTGAAGTATTGAATAGTTTCCAGTTAGGACATTTTACTCATTACATATTCAGTTTCTGGGTGGGGATATTGGCATGCAGGGGTAGATGGTTTGAGAATTTATCAAACCCAAAACCATGGAAAAGGGTCGCTATTTTAACAATAATTGCTTTGCCGATTATGCTTGCTGTGGGCATGAGTATGGGTTATGATCTTGATCTTTTTTTAGGTACGTTTTCCTGGCAGTCTTTAGTAATCTCAACATGGGACTCAATTGCCTGTTTAAGCATTATTATTAGTTTAGCATATATTTTCAAGAAAAGATTTGACACACAGGGAAGATTGATTAAATGGATGTCCCCTAATTTCTATGCAGTATACATCTTCCATCAATTAGTCATAGTCTCGATAATGATTCCATTCTTATACGTTGCAATACCGACAGCCTTGAAATTCTTTTTTGTTGCATTAATTAGTGTTCCTATGTGCTTTGTAATTAGTGATTTAATCCGAAGGGTCCCTTACACCAAAAGGGTCTTAGGGTAGGTCAGTTTCCTTTCGGATAAGCATATATTTTTATATGCTATATTAAATAGAATAAACTCTTACTAATTTTTGCATTAGGTTTATTAATCCCATTTCAAGAAGAATTATTGTCTGATTTTTGCTTTATCGTTTTTATTGTGATGATGTGGATGGTCACACAAATCGCTATTAGAAGTAATAACATCCTAATTAATAAATTTGATATGGCAAAAAATATGGTGTAGCCCATTGCTAACCATAGAAGTATCAATGTGAGTGTTTTATTTTTTATTGAAATACCTTTCCCTTCCACATAATTTGTTAAATATGAGCCAAAAACCCTGTTATTAAATAACCATTGTTGCAATCTATGGGAGCTTTTTCCATAGAAAAAGGCAGCCAATAAAAGAAAAGGGGTTGTCGGCAAAAGTGGAACAATGATGCCTATCGATCCTAATATCACACATATGGATCCAAGAATGATGCAAACAATCTTTGTGAATTCTCTCATTATAGCACCATAATATTTGAGCTGGCAAATATCTTTTTTATATGACCTAAACAAATACAAGGCAAGAATATAAGTGACCTATAGTTTCGAATCCAGCCGATATATTTTGACTTTTTCAGCATTTGCAATTTAATCGTCATCTATCTCAACTTCAATAATCTTTTCCCTCGATCTTTCACCTCTTATTATTTTGATATCACTCTTCTTCACATTAAAAAATTCTGCTAACACCTCAATCAAAGCCTTATTCGCCTTACCTCCAACTGCTGGAGCCTTTAAATGCACCTTAAGTTGTCCCGTCTCTTCTGAAACATCATTTTTCTTTGCATTAGGAATTACTCTTACATTTATCACTTTCATTTTTAAGGACCTAATCGTTTTCATACTTTTTATTGTAACATAAATTAGCTCTCCAAAATATGCTAACAGAATATTCTCCAGTTTTTTTCAACCTTCTAATAACGACCAATTGCGAGATAACGCTTTCAGCTTAATGCTCATACTATTTGAAAGTCTATTCTTATTTGTCCTCTGAAATAAAAATGAATAACTAAATAATTTCAAGTCTTTTCAAGGTGATCAATGCGATGTGATCAGTGCTAAGATATTTGACTTTTGAAACTATACATATCCTCTTTGGTGATTCTTCCATTATGTATGGCAGTTGCAACTAAAACACCGCTTACGCCGATCTCTTCCATCCTTTTAATATCTGACATCTCATTTATGCCGCCTCCTACTAGAAGGGGTATAGGAGTTGATCTGATCATTCTTTCTATCACCTCTTCTCTCATCCCGCAAGAGGTACCAACCCTCTTCAGATCAAGATAGATCAATCTCTTGATATCATAATCATAAGATACAATGACCTTGATCAGATCTTCTGCATCAAGATTCTTTAGTTCCTTTATCCTTGTCAATACTTCATCACCCTTGAAGTCCAGGCTTAACACAATTTCACACATATCAGTCATTTTTGCCAACTCGTCTAATGACTTTAATGTCTCTGTTCCAACCACGACCTTTCCTACATCTGATAAATCCTTAGCATCTCTTGCAATGGATACGCCGCTGTCCAGCAGAATATCAAAGCCCAATTTCTTTATATCCAACACTGATCTAAGGTTAGATCCCCACTTTTCTATCGCGTCCAGATCAGCTATGTACAGTTCTCTCGCACCAAGCTTTTTGAATGCATTGGCGACTTCTATTGGATTTGTAGAAGTGGTTAGAACACTATCGATTGGCCCATATTTCTCTCTATCCCCAGCTTTGGCATGAACCACCATACCGCTCTTTATATCCATCACAGGAATGATCATCATCACTATAATATATGGCGTGTTTTTAAATAACATTTCATGAAAATTTTCGTTTTTGAGTATGCCAGTGCTGGATTGTTGGGCGCTACACCTCTACTGACTGAGGGCTATGCCATGCTAAAAAGCGTTTGTAGCAGTCTATCTGCTACTGGTCATGAAGTACATACTTTTTTATTTCCAGAGATAAATAAACTTGGTATTAGACCGCCCGCGGACAAGATAGAAACCTATTCTTCCATGCATGATGTGGAAAAAATCTTGTCACATGTGGATGCCTGTATCCCTATCGCTCCAGATAATTTATTGTACGACCTTACTAGGATGATCGAAGCTAAAACTTCGCTAATAGGGTGCCCCTCCAAAAGCGTCTTATCTTGTTCAAACAAGGATGAGACCTATAAGATCGTTTCCGAGATATCGAACTATTTTGATGTACCAGAATATGATACTCTCCCACTGGAGAACGACCCTGTCATAGAATATTGTAGTGAAATAGGCTTCCCTGTTGTTATCAAGCCGGTTGATGGCGCAGGATGTGAAGGAATAAGTGTGATCGATTCCAAGGAAGGGATACCAGATGCCATAAAAAAAGTATCCGATGTCTCGATGGCGAAGAAGCTTATCGCCCAAAAGTTTTGTGAAGGTGAGCATATGAGCTGTAGCATCATTTGCTCCAACTCCAGAGTGCTTCCTATTTCCATGAACTCTCAACGAATCAACATCTCTGGTAGCAATATCAGCTATCTGGGTGGCATCTCACCATATCCTTGTGTGCATAAGGAGGAAATATTTGAGGAATCAAAGAATATCGCCCAAAAATTGGGGTTATTTGGTTTTGCCGGAATGGATTTGGTGGTATCTGGGGATAAAATACATTTTATGGAGATAAACCCCCGAGTTACCACTTCTTTCATAGCGCTCTCCAATGTAATGCGAACGGGTGAATTGCTGGTGTCCTGTGTTGAAGATGATCTTCCATCTTCCGTAAATCTAAATGGCTTTGGTTCTGTCGTAATTTTTCCTTTGAAAAGGGGCAATGATTTAGACTATAAAAAAATACTGCAGATTCCTGAGGTCATATCTCCTCCTTTTTCAGAGGAAGGTACGATGCTCATCTCTGTCAAGAGCCCAAGATTATATGGTATTGTAGATGAAATCAATGTTGTTCAAAAAAAGTTGAGAGAAATAGGGTTATTATGTTGATTATCGGCCTAGACATAGGTGGTGCTTACACAAAAATTGCCACTATAAAAGTCCAAGGAAAAAAGTTGGAAACACTGGAGATAAGCTCAGAATATTTTCCCTTTTGGAAGCTCAGCAATCAGTTTCCTCAATTCATCAGGGAACACCTTCCTGAAGAAGAAAAATTGATGGGAGTTACCATGACCGCTGAACTGGTGGACTGCTTTTCCTCTAAGGAAGAAGGCGTTGAACACATTTTGAACTCTGTACGCTCCATAGCAAAAACGTTGGTCCTAAACACCTCTGCAAAATTCATAAATGTGGAAAAAGCTCTTGAAGCTCCACTAGAAGTGGCGGCCTCTAACTGGATTGCACCACCTCTTCTAATCTCAAGGTATGTGTCTAATGCGCTATTCATTGATGTCGGGAGCACGACGACGGATATTATTCCCATAATAGATGAAAATCCTTCAGCCCTCGGGCGAAACGATCTTGAAAGGCTAGTATATGGAGAATTGATATATACGGGTGCGCTCAGAACAAATCTCGCTACCATAGTACAATCCGTTCCATTAGGGGATAATATCGTACCTGTGTCATCAGAAT
>CAYZWV010000029.1:0-15073 GCA_964482255.1 uncultured Methanocellaceae archaeon | reverse complement strand
CATGGAAGGCTTCAAAGGCTGGATCTAGCGTTTTGCTTTTGGATAAAAAAGAAAGAATTGGTGATGGGCCACACCCTGCAGACACGACGTTTGAAGGAATGTTCAAAATAACTGGATTAAACGTCCAAAAAGAATACGTGGTTCACAGATTAAAGGGCATGCATATCGTATCCCCGTCTGGCTTCAGAATTGTCATTAACAATCCAGGCTTCGCCATCGACAGGAATGTATTCGATGAATACTATGCTGGAATTGCCCATGATTCAGGTTCCGAGATCAAAACAGGTTCAATAGCAGTTGATCTAAAAATTGGTGACGAAACACACGAAGTGATCACAAAAGAGAATAACGAGAAGAGGGGTTACAAGGCAAAGATCGTCATCGGAGCTGACGGCATAGAATCGTCCATCGCCCATTGGGCCGGATTAAAATCCATGAGGCATCCCGAAGAAATGGCCTCGGCCGTCCAAGCAGAGATGACAGGCGTTGAAACAGAGTACCCAGACTATTTTCAATATCATATAGGCCAGTCAGTGGCACCTGGGTGGAAGGCAACCATATCCCCAAAAGGCGATTCTAAATCAAGCGTTGCAGCCTTTGTTCGTAATACTCCAAGACCTGCCATGGAATATTTCAATCAATTTGTTTATAAGAATGTTTTAGTGTCTAAATTTTTCAAGAAGGCCAAAATCCTGGACATTTTTGAGGGTGGTGATCCCATAGCCACCATGCCCGGTGACTTAGTAAAGAATGGAATCATGATCGTCGGGGGTGCAGCTGGTCAAGCTGGTATACCCTATGGAATGTTGGCTGGAATCATATGCGGTGATGTGGCATCCAAAGCCATAGAAGCAAGTGATGTATCCAAATCAAATCTTTACAGATATGTGTCTATGTGGCGTAAGGAATTATTCTCAGAATATAAGACAGGCTATAGGGCGCTCAAAGTCATGGAGAAAATACCAGACGAAGACATCGATAAAATGGTCAAATCCCTTCAGGATGTTGACGTTACGAAAACGCTATCGAGCCATTCAACGACTTTCATGAAGGGTCTAAGCATCGTTTCATTGGCGATCAGGAAGGATCCAAAACTCCTGGGATTTGTAAAATACCTTTTATAACTAAACTAACTAAAATAAATAACAAACTAAGACCGAATGAATTTTCTGAATATTCTGGCACAGTTCAATATCACTTCAGGTTTTAGGCCATAAAGGAGACTTAACTCAGCATATCCAAAAAAGAGGCATCCCTTGCATTCCTTAGATATTTTCTTTCTCTTATCTTTTGAGGAATCCCAGACTTTACCGAGAGTTACTTCACCACCTACCATGTTTTGACGGTGTACCCTGCAGTTCTCTACTTCACCATTAGAAGAAACGTGGAGAATGAGGTCATTGACATGACATTGGAAGTCTGGATCTAGTTCTCTTATCATCCTGAGATATGTGTAGGAATTTAGAACTGGTGAGCCTTCTCTTTTTAATTCAATTATTTTGTCGACAGTCTTTCTGTATTTTCCTAAGTCCCTTATTCCTATTTCCTCCCACACATCTTGGGAAATGTCTTCATACTCATAAAGAGGCTCGAATGAAATCCATATACCCAAATCTTCGACGATGTGTATGAGGTCCTCAATCTCGTCCAGATTGCTTCCGTTGAGAAGGCAATTTATCACTGTCGGAATTCCCTTTTTTATTGCAGCATTAATCCCATTCAAAACCTTATCAAGATCGACTCCTCTCAGCTTCTCATAGCTCTTGGTGCCATCCACAGAAACCGACAGATAGTCAAGACTTGAGAGTTCGTCCACCCTCTCCCTTAAAAGAACGCCATTTGTTACCATAAATGTCATCATGCCTAGAGACTTGGCATAATCAAGAAATTTCGGGAGGTCTTTTCTAATAAGGGGTTCTGCAGTCCATACATTATATGCCAAGATTCCCGTGGAACTGGCTTCATCAAGAAGACGGAATATCTCCTCTTTTTCCATCTCCGCTCCCTTCTCTTTCCAATAGATGCAAAATTTGCAACGGAGATTGCATTCTGAATTAATCCCATGGGAAAGTATCAAAGGTCCCTTTTTTACCCATAGCTGCCAAAGGGCTTTGATTCCAAGCAAAGGAGCAAAATTTCTTATTTTCATGTTCATGTTAATCGAGCTTCTCGATCTTCTGGATAGAATACGGCAAATCTGCATCTTTGGGTATTTTTTTGAGATAGTTCTCCTTGAAACAGGGATCATTGATGGTACACGTTTTTGGCTTTTTTCTGAATAGCTTATGTCTACGTATTCTAGCCCATATATCTTTTAAATCCATCTCCCTAATGTTTCCGAAAGAGACAGGAGTGTGCATACATGGCATGATATCACCTGTAGGCGAAACGAAGACCCATCGTCTTCCGGCGAAACAACCGAACAAATCGGGGTCCCTGAGATGGAAAAATGACGTCACACAAATATTTCTTTCCTGCGTTCTCGCCAGATTTATCAAACGTTCCCTATCTTTATCACTTAATATATCCTTGCCCGACCATTTTCCACCAGCAAATATCTCATCGATTAAAAGCTCATGAACACCCAGCGACTCACAGTAGTCTATCAGCTTGTTCATGGTTTCCAAATCCGAATTTTGGGGTGACGCCACATAGATCACACATACGAGAAGACCGGCTTTTACAGCATGCTTGATACCCTCTGTGACCTTGTCAAATAGACCCGGTACCCCTCTAAATCTATCGTGAATTTCACGATAGGGGCTGTCTAAGCTGATGGTGAGTACATCCAATCCAGCCTTTTTTATCCTCTGCACGTATTCTTCTGTTAGTAGGAGACCGTTGGTCACAACACGCGATATAGCCTTGGTTTTATCGATGTGAGATATTAGTTCTGGAAGATCGTTCCTTAGGGTCGGCTCACCTCCCTCAAAGCTTACATGATAGGCTCCGAGTTCGAGGGATTGATCGATCAAATCACATATTTCATCAGTGGATAGTTCTTCTTTGCCCGTTATTCCATAAGCAATGCAATGTTTGCATTTGCATTGGCATTTACTGGTAACCATGATTGCGAGACATTCGGGTGTAAACTTACCAAAGAGACGGTTTTTTAATTGTGCGGTCATCAACCTCCTAAAGGGCTCACTGGGAACCAACGGGAAGACTGTTGAAACAAATGCCCCATCTTTGAGGATTGCCGCGGGCGGTCCTGAAAAATAATGGTTGAACTTCTTGCAAATGGGTTTGGCCAAGAATGAAAGAGGGCCTTCTGTACTTGCCTTAACTTCCTTATCTTCGATTTCTAGAAAGGCTTTAATTCCAGGCACTTTGTAAACTAAAAATTTCATGATGATTCACTGTTTTGATACGGTAGGTTATAGTTAACTATTTCTGTATTGGAAAACTTTTATCGCCACGCTTACTGACTGAGATTGGAGATGAGTTATTGTCAGAGTTTTCGGTGTATAAGGCCAAAGGCATTGAAATTTGGTTAGATGTTACAGAAGACCAAGCAGAACTCAAGTCATCTGGTCCTCTTTCGTTGCCATGCGCACCCATCATCAGACACGTGAACTCCATGCTTCAAAATGAGAAGCCCATAGAAGTGAAGGATGATTCGGTCATACTCACAACCTGGCTGCCTCCCGTTCCAAGCGGTCCATTCAGACGAGCATTAAAAGCGGAAATTGACATACTGCTGCGGAGAAAATATGTGCCCCAGGCCGTATCCATCAATGCTTTTAAAAGATGTTCATGCAGTTGTGTCCACTGTAACATGGTACAATCTCCCAATGAAGAGCTTACTACAGAGGAGCTGAAGGATTTCATCGATCAGTTAATTGATCTTGGCGCCATATCCATTGGCTTCGCGGAAGGAGATCCTCTCCTGCGTGAAGACCTTGTTGATCTGGTAAGGCATGTGGATAAAGACAAGGCTATAGCAAGCATATTCACACCAGGCATTCTTTTGACCGAAGAAAAAGCAGCGGAATTGAAGAAAAATAGTTTGTATGCCACCATCATAGGTCTACGCAGTCCGATTCCCGCCGAGCACGATGCCGCCAGGGGTGTTGCAGGTGCGTTCAAAAAAGCAATAGGGTCAATGAAAAATGCCGTAAATGCGGGCTTATACGTTTCGATGCATACCCATGCAAATCCAAGTTTGATCGAAAGCGGAAAATTAGAGGGATTATATGACCTTGCATCACAACTTGGGGTTCATGAACTTACAGTGTGGGAGAGCATTCCGACTTGGAGCTACATGGACAAGGAAGGAATAATGCTTAATGATGATCATCGGAATCACATACTTGATATGTACAGGAGGGTGAACTCCACACCAGAAGGTCCAAGGATGTTCTCGATGACGTTTTTTGAATCGCCAGATCTTTTCGGGTGTATGGCTGGAAGAAGATGGCTGAACTTAGTGGATTCCGGGGATTTAACCCCCTGCACCTATATGCCCGTCTCTTTCGGGAACATAAAGGAAGAGAGGGTCAAAGACATCTGGGAGAGGATGAGAAAGTTCCCTGAATTCAAGCGCAAGAGATCGTGCTTGATGCTGGATCCAGAATTTAGATCGAAGTACGTCAAGAAAATTCCAAAAAGCGCTACACTTCCTATCCATATAGAAAAATTGGATTAGGTCTCAAGAATCATGTAATGGTATCAGACTATACGAAGTTTGCGATTGAAGGGGGAGCACCGCACAGTTCATGCAAGAAGTATATCATGTGTTAGTTAACGTTGGCAGCACCATCCTTCTTATTTCTATCTCTTGATAAAATATTTGAAATGATAAAATCTAAATGTGTTGGCCATTTCGAGCCAAAGAATTTGTTTAATAATAATTGTAAATCTTTTCCGCCTATTAATTCTAACCTTGAGTTTTCCTTAGCAAGATTTTTAGCTGGAACTGTAAATTCAGAGGTGGCAACAAGAACACCTTTAGTTGCTCTGTTATTTGATACAACCCCCAGTAAGGCCCTAACTTCACTTACACCTACCTTCTTTTTTATTTTTTTACATTGAATTAGTAATCTTTCTCTCTCACCGATGTCTTTTTTCTCAGCAATTACATCCCTCCCGCCGTCATGTGTCATTGGTGTTAATGTTGTATCATAGCCCATTTCTGCATACAACCCATCAATTAAATGCTCAAATTGATATGGATCTAAATCCAAAAGCAAAGAAGTAGGATGAGATATATTGATGAACTTTGCTCTTATGATTGCCATCGCATCTTGAAGTCCGCTAAATCTTCCATCTGGAAGTAATTGGATATGGGCTATGAAGTAAGCATACAAAGCATCTATTGCAAGTTTGGGATGATGAGGCAAGAGGTCAATAACCCAAGTATTTCCTTCCCAAAAGACGGGAGTTCTATTAAGATAGCCTTTAAATAAACGCTTATAATATTCCATTTCCATCAATTTATCAAATTTTTCTTTATCATGCTCCATTAAATGCATCAAATAATCGAAACTCGTTTCGTCTTTGCCTAAACTTCCAGAAGGGATTAAAAATCGTCTAAGTAAGTTTATTACTCCTTCATCGCTACGATTATGAATTGTTTCTAAGTATTTGTCCTTCATAGTATCGGTTGGGAACATATAGTCTATAAAAAGCAAATCTTTCTTCTTTGATGAATTGAGTAAATCCAACCATTCATCAAGAGATAGTTTTGTGACGTCAACAAGTTTTTTATCAGTGATTTTCATGATAATACTTAAGACCTGCATTTATATGGCAATATAGCTTAACGGTTTGCGGATAAAAGAAGTTGTCGAAGGCAAATTCGGGCGGATTCTAGTGGAGCCAGATAAGCTCTGTTATACGCTGTAGTGCAACCATCGAACCCTTTTCACAAGATTTCCGCATAAATTTTTCCATTTAAATTACCTATCTCCACTTTACAAGGGAATAATTTTGCCCCACCAGCCACCAGTGCAACACAATCGTATGTCCGTCCGTTAAGTTCAACAGGTAACCGAAACTGTTTAAAACGACCTTCAAACTGAATGACAATTGTAGGCAGTGGTACTCTTCCTTCATGAATGTTTTTTTCTATAATATTAAGAGTCGAACATTCTTTTATATCTGCCATAAAAAAACCAACATTCTTAACATCATACACCTTTCCCTGTTCATGAGGATTACTAATTATTGGTAGTTCTATTTCAGGCAAAGCAAGCCATTCAGACACATTGTTTATCAGGTATGTTTTATTCATTCAAATCACCTCCTTTAGTCTTCCGTTAAAACTACGATGTTCCCACATTTTTCGCATTTATATGTAATTTCTGTGACGCCCCATTCTCCAAAATCCCCTGATAATTCTGCAGCCATATAATCTGCCATTTGTCCCTCAGTAGCATCGTCATCCATTTCAACCATTACTCTTTCACGATTTATTTCCATCATCTTGAATTTGCATTTTTTACATTCCATGATTTGTTCCTCCTTTGAACTCTATATGCCCTATTGCGTATAGCTACTTATATACGAACTTGATTCACACGTATATCCAAATTGGTTTTATATTCGAACTATTTCTTAGTTTTTTTCAATTTTTCTTCCACCTTCTTAAAAAGTTTATTAAAGATAAGAAAGCTGCAATTAGAAAAAGTATGCCTCCTACAATTTCTCCCTTGCTAAAATAGTTAATACTTGGCAATGAAAAGGCAATGGCAGAAAATAGCCATGGATAAGGTCCTGCAAACCAAGGATGTTTGTTCTTTTTCATTTTAATTTACCTCCCTTATCCTCCTTAATGTTCTTTATTACATTTTTTTTATTATATTAACTCCTTAAGTATACATTGCCAAAATGTTTTTCTGGTTAAATAAAGGTACTTCTGTTCACTTTCTTACTTTTATCGTAAGTTCCTTACTTTACATTCAAAGATGTAACACAGCGAAACTTAAAAAGACCGTCAAGAATAAAAAAAATAGTAGAGATTAATTCCCATTTTTAGCGTCCAAGTTTGGGGTTTTTCCCTTCCTACTTATCATAATCAACTGAAGATATCTATGATTTTAGGAGTCTTAAAATAGCTATTATGCATTTTTTGAGGAAGGGCTGGAAAATTAACTCCACAAAAGATTAAATTTTGAGGTGAAAGAGAGGTTTTTAATAATTAAATCTCTTCTCGTAGTCCTTATGGTTCATCCACTCTAGAATAATTGAAATAATACACACTTCATCATTGGCAACAGAATAAATCAGCCTCCAACCCTTTGGTAGGTCATACTTCCAAAGGTTATCAATACCATATTTGTCAATGTAGACTTTTGGAATTAACTTTTTAGGGATTTGGATGCCACAGAATGAGTTCTCTTCTAGGTCATCAATAGCTCTTGAAATCCACTTATACAATGTCTGGTCTTCTACCCTAGAGGTTTTTAGTTTATCATAAGCGTCCTTTAATTTCTCATCTCCAAAATATACAATAGATTTCATTTAGCTCTAAGTTGTGGCTGAGAAAGATATTTCTCAACAAGTGCAGGATTCCAAATCCATGCAATCTTTCCTTCTTTATCAAAAGCAATCTTTCCTGAGTATTCAAGATAATCCAATATTACGCAAAAAGTCTGATACATCATTTTTTTAGGTAGGCTCTCCCACAGGCGTCGTTTCTTGAATTCTCCAGAATGCTCCATAATAAACTCCTCAACCATTAGCACCGTATCTAGTTGAGGGTAATGCAGAATGTTTTTTTCCTCTAGTATTTGTGCCATGTTTATTATATAAGTGTATATAACTATTTAAATCTTTTGATTGATAAGTGGACTGGTGCAGGAGGAAATTGAGTAAAAAAAAGAGAATTGTGCTGTAGAATTTTCGATTGCTATTTTCAACAATACTACCAAATCTATGGTTAAGTGCTCTCTCCACCCTGCATTTTTAACAGAACCCTAAGGAGCCAAATGTTTCTGTAACCTATGAAGTTACCGGAGAATACGATGCGATCGTGGTTGCGAAGTTTAGGGACAGGGCAATGCTGAATGACTTCCTAGAAAGGATTTTAGCGATGGAGCATATGAGGAAGACATATACGATGTTTGTCTTAAATGTTTTAAAGGAGCAAAACGGGATAAAGATTTAGCGCACGACTTACAGATTTAGAATTTTCCTTATATTCTCCCCCAAAATTAGCGTCTTCTCATTCTCCCGAGCAAAATCGAATTTTTTAATTTCATCTCCCATCTCATGATAAGGCGAGTCCGAGCCAGCAATTATTTTCTCCGCTCCCAATCTTTCTACTGCCTCCTCAAGCTTATCCTGATCGAACATTCCTGTAGTGCCAAGATATATATTTTCAAACTTTTCAGCCGTCTCCAAATATTTCTCGCCTCGCATGTGCGCCATGATAATAATTGCATCCTGTACTGTCCTAGCGAGGTTTCCAATTTTTTCTGGTGGTGATGGGTCTTTTCCAGAGTCGAAAACAACTGGCACGCCTAGCTCAGCAGCTTTTTCAATGATTTTAAATACCCATGGGTTGTCCACTGAAAATTGTTGACTACTCGGGTGCAACTTAATACCTCTCAGCCCGAGGACTTTCACCGCACGTTCCAACTCTATCACCGATTTCTCGCCGAAGTTTGGATCAAGTCTAGCAAAGCCAATGAGCCTATTTGAATATTTTTTCACCGCAGCAGCTATGTAGTCATTAGCCAGAGAAAACGAGATGCCTAAATGTATCTCATTGAATGGAAAAATCACTGCCTTGTCCACGCCAACCTCGTCCATGCGACTTATGATTTTCTCTTGAGTTTGCGATGCGCCATCTCCTTTATCTGGTCCGCCAACATGGTTGTGAGCATCTATTATCATTTTTTCAACAGATATTTTCTTTATAACAGATATTTTCTTTATTCTACACTTACCTTTTGTCGTTTAAATAGTCACCACACGACAGATATCATATATAAGAATAATATATATAGTAATATCTAAGGTATTACGAGCAGGAAGTTCAAAACTAAATTATGGAAGCGTGGAAAGATGAGCTTCTTATTCCTCACATAGTCCTCTTGAACTTGAACCCCGAGTACAAGGACTATAAGGTGGTCTGGGAGTTCAATGAGAAGATTGGTAAGTGGACTGTAGGATTTGAAGAAACGATGTAAAAAAGAGAATTGTACTGTAAAATTTTCAGTTTTTAGCTTCAAAATGACTATCAACACTAGGAGCTAAAGCTCTTTAACATATATACTGCATTTTTAGCAGAAAGGATTAGGGATAGGTTTATGGCGGTCCAGATGGAGGTGTCCTATAAGTCCAAAAATATAATCCCTTTCAAAGGATGAAATTAGATGAAAAACAAAATTTCAAAGCTTTGGATTTTGTTTATAATTTTTGCAGTTCTCGGCCTTTGCCTCACCTCGGCAAGCGTGCCGTATGCATTCCAAAGTAATTTGGGTGAACGCCCAACGGGAGCGAGCCACATACCCGCCTGTTAAGTGAAGTGCGCCATCGAATTCATGTACGAAAAAGGATAGGAATTAAATCTCATATTTTGCGGCGATAGGCATCCTTCTTCCCATTCCAAAAGCTTTTGTTGTTACTCTTAATCCAGGAGCTGATTGTCTCCTTTTATACTCATTCCTATCAACTGCTCGGATAACCCATTTTACTGTTTCAGAATCAAAATTTAGATCGAGTAGATCCTTCGTAGAGTAACCTTCGTCGATATAGTATTGAAGTAATTGATCAAGTATATCATAGGGAGGTAACGTATCCTGATCTTTTTGATTGGGCTTTAGTTCTGCTGATGGCGGTTTTTCAATGATCTCTTTTGGGATTACCTCAGATTTTCTATTTATGTACTGAGCCAATTTATAAACCATGGTCTTGGGCACGTCGGAAATAACGGCCAGCCCTCCGGCCATATCCCCATATAAAGTACAATAGCCAATCGCAAGTTCACTCTTGTTCCCAGTGGATAGCACGAGATAGCCAAACTTGTTTGAAAGTGCCATTAGAATACTACCTCGTATTCGAGCCTGTATGTTTTCCTCGGTAACCGCGGCCTCTCGCCCTTCGAAATGCTCATTTAGAGATCCGAGATAGGAAGAAAATATTGTGGAAATCTGTATCACCTTAAATTCAATTCCAAGGTTTTCAGCAAGTTTTCTTGAGTCCTCTACACTTCCTTTTGAGGAATAATGTGAAGGCATAGAAACACCAAGAATATTTTCGCTGCCAATAGCCTCCTTTGCCAAACAACAAGTGACAGCAGAATCGATCCCGCCCGATAGGCCAATGACGGCTTTAGAAAATCCGCACTTCCTCATATAGTCTCGAATGCCTAAAATCAATGCTTCGTAAACACTTTCTATTTTATCTTGGGGCACGTAAATCTCAGGTGTTCTTGAGAGATTCATGTCAATAGTTTGCACTTGCTCCTTGAAAGATGGAAAAATTTTTACGAGTTCTCCTGTACTATCAATACACATGCTTCTTCCATCGAATATAAGCTCGTCATTGGCACCTACTTGATTGACAAAAACGAAAGGGATTTTATGTTTCTTGGCATGATTTTGGATAATACGGTATCGGATTTCCTCCTTTCCTATATGGAATGGCGAGGCTGAGATGTTAATAAAGATAGTGGCTCCCTTTGCAGCCAGTACTCCTATAGGTTCATTAGGATAAATCTGTTTCAACCAAAGTTCTGGATCGTTCCATGCGTCTTCACAGATTGAGATTCCAAGTGTCTCGCCCCTGAATGATACCGTACGAATCTCAGGGGCTGGATCAAAGTATCTTGCCTCATCAAAAACATCATATGTGGGCAACAGAGACTTGTTTTGGCTCATAAGTACCTTACCTTGATAAATCAATAGGGCAGAGTTGTAAAGGCCCCGGCCAGCACTTTTAGTTGATGGCAAAGGTGCCCCTAAAAGTATTCCAGTTTGTGGATATTCGGCTGAGACTTTAATTAGCTCCTGAATAGCCTTTTGAGCCTTCTCAATGAACCCTACTCTCTCTAAAAGGTCCCTTGGTGGGTATCCGACAAGAAAAAGTTCTGGGAAGACCAGCAGATCAGACGAATCCATAAAGCATTTGGATAGGGTATTCATTATTCTCATGAAATTGCCATCTATGTCTCCTACAATAGGGTTCAATTGTGCAATAGTGATTTTCATTCTATTAAATACCCCTATAAGATTAATGCGCGTTTCACTTAAAGTTCTACGGACATACGAAGTGTGAGTCGAAGCGTAGCCGCATGTCCGCTGTTATACGCTCCGAGCCCGATGGGCGAGCGAAGGAGCGACAGCGACCGAAGAGTCATGAGCAAAAATATCAAGTGTCATCCCTTATTATTTTTCTTCTTCTGCACCCATCCAACTAATGGCATTAAAGCTATCTTTAATTCTTTTCCGTCTTTCGTTAGTGAATATTCAACCCGAGGCGGTATATCAGGATAAACTTTTCTTTCGATTAAACCTTCTTTTTCTAGGACCTTAAGGTTGTCAGAGAGTGATTTGGGACTTATTTCTTCTAGTTTATTCTTTATTTCATTATATCTGATCGGGTTCTCTTCTTCCAAAAGACTGACTATACATATTGTCCATTTTTTGCTTACCACATCTATTATTCCTCGAATTGGACAGAGACATTCTGCTACTCCTTCACAATCGCTTTCCTCACACATACTATGTCACCTAACGGATACTATATACACTGATATAAACTTTATAGTTTAAATACTTTCCATACCATACCTAATATTAAATATATACCTACTATATTGTATGTATCAGGAGGTAAAAAGATGTGTTGCGAACCAACCAATAGCGGAAAAGGAGTCTGTGTACCTCATACGTTTTGTTGGCACACTCCTAGACATAGGTACTTTCTGAGTAGAGAAGAAGAAATAGAGATGTTAGAGAAGTACAAGAAGGAATTAGAAAAGGAGATTCGTGGCGTGGAACAAAAACTCCGAGAGATAAAAGAATAACTCTGACATCTTTTCTCTTTTCTTTTATTTTTTTACCATAGAATCCAACATTATTGCTTTCCATTATAAGCTCTTTTGCTCACGATTGCGTATAATATCGGGCTTAAACGAAGTTGCGACCGCAGGGAGCTAATTTGGGAAAATGCTGAGCCGAGGCATTTTCCGTTTAAGCCCTGTTATACGCCCCGACAACTGAAAGGAGGAGAGCGCAGCGGGGCAAAATCCGAGGGATTTTGAGTTTAGATTTCGGGCTTCATCGTATAAATTTTAAAATAATATGTTTACGAAGGATTTATAAATGCCCTTTCGATTTTTCTTGTTATGAGTTCAGATGAATATTCAACTGTAGGAGTATTATTTTCAGGAGGAAAAGATAGTGCATTTGCAACATATCTGGCAAAAAAACAAGGCTATAAGGTAACTTGCTTAATTAGTGTTCTATCTGAAAACAAAGACAGTTATATGTTTCATACCCCTGCCATATCAAAAGTTAAAAAACAAGCAGAAGTTATGAACATTCCCCTGATTCTTCAAAAAACAAAAGGTGAAAAAGAATTAGAATTAAAAGATTTAGAAAAAGCAATTAAAAATGCAAAAGAGAAACATAAAATTCAAGGGATTGTAACAGGGGCAGTAGAGTCAGTTTATCAAGCTTCAAGGGTCCAGAAAATTTGCAATAAACTAAACTTGGAGTGTTTTAATCCTCTCTGGCAAAAGGATCAATTAGAATTATTAGAAGAGCTGGTTAAATACGGATTTAAAGTAATAATTACTGCAGTGGCCGCTTATCCTCTGGATGATTCCTGGTTAGGAAAAGAAATAAATAGAGACTTTATTGAAAAAATGAAAATCTTGCAAAAAAAATATCATATAAATCCTGCAGGGGAGGGAGGAGAATTTGAAACATTTACCTTATACTCCCCTTTATTCAAAAAACAATTAGAGGTAAAAAATAAAAGAATTTCAGGAGAGAAAAACTCCTGGAGAATGGATTTAGAACTATGAATAGAATACTGATAATAAATATTTGCAGGGAAAAATTACATTATTTTGAATTTGTAAAACCAATTGAAGATATTTTAAAAAGTAGCAATACAAAATTCAAAACAATCCACTATAATAAATTAAAAAAGAATATAGATTATGATAAGATAATTATTTGTGGAACTTCATTAAAAGACGATGATTATTTAAAATATGATTTCTCATGGATTAAAACCACAGACAAACCAATTTTGGGAATTTGTGCAGGCGTGCAGATAATCAGTTTGGAATTTGGAGGAAAAATAAAAAAGGGAACAGAAATAGGATATTTTAAGGAATATTTTAAAGAAGAATTTTTAAAACAAAAAGGAGAAAAAGAAGTTTATCATTTACATAACAATTATTCAACATTACCAAAGAACTTTAAAAAATTTACAAATTCAAGGATACCTCAGGCAATGAAACATAAGGATAAGGAAATTTATGGGATATTATTCCATCCTGAAGTAAGAAACAAAGAGGTAATTATTAACTTTGTAGAACGATGTTAGCCCGAATTCTGAATTAGACATAACGTATCGGCTTATGCGAAGTTTTCTGAAGGAAAATTTGGAAATTTAGGAAATAAATCCAATTGTATCCTTCCAGAAATCCTAGAAAACCAAGAAATCACTTTTTTTCCATATTTAATACAATTTTTAATACAATTATTCAATCCCACTTATATATCTTTCATTAGGTGAGACGATTGAAGATAACGTCGGCGAATATCTGAAGTTCCTTGAAGAGGGATTTGGGCGAAGTGCCGAAAGCACGTAGCCAGATATATGTCTATCATATAACCGAGCCGAAGGCAAGGAGCGATAGCTACGAAGCGTTCTGCCCTAAAGTCCATATTAAATTTTGCTGGCTGAATGTCTAACTGAAGAATTTTAATAGTATTACGGCAACTGAAAAATAAATCGCTAAGGAAATTATATCTTGAAAAATTGTCGCGAGGGGGCCAGAAGCTATAGCTGGGTCTTTTTTAAATTTGTCCAGCAAATGAACAATTAAAAGTGGGACAAAAATTCCAGCCAATCCAGTTAGAAATATTGAAACGCCCAAGATTAAACCAATATGGAATAGATTTGACCAAAAATAACCAATTAAAAAGAGTAAAATCCCTAAAATTGAAGCAATACCAAAACCGACCTTTATTTCTCGAAAAATATAATTTTTTAGATTTATCTTTCTCAAAGCTAAACTTCTGACAAATAGAGTTTCAGTTTGAGTGCCAATAGCATCTGCCATATACACAATCAAAGGAACAAAAGCAGCTAAAATGAAATAAGCTTTCAGAGGAGTTTCAAAAAACTTAGTAATTTGAGCAGCTATTACTCCTCCAATTATTCCCAAAATCAGCCAAGGCAATCGAACTTTGATTAAAAAAGAAACCGAACCTTCTAAAGTTTTAGTTGGCAAACTATGAATTCCGGCAGCCTTCAAAAAATCTTCAACATGTTCTGAATGCAAAATATCAAAAATCACTCTTGAAGGTACTACTCCTAAAAATTTATTTTCTTTGCTAACAACTGGGATTGCTTTTAAATCGTGCTGTAGAGCTAAAGTTGCAACATTCTCTTGATTAGAAAGGGGACTGACTTTAATAATTTCTTTACCCATTACTTGATCAACTTTTGTTTCCTCTGGCGCGTTAAAAACTTCTTTTAGAGAAAGAGTGCCAATCAATTTTCCATTTTGATCAACCACATATATATAATCCGAGGCTTCCCATTCGTTCAACTTTTCAATAACCATCTTTTTCAAATCTAAAATACTCTGGGTAGGCAAAACGATAGGAACTTTTTCGACCATCATCCTTCCAGCAGATTTTGATGGAAAATTTTTTAATTTCTTATTTTGAACCATCTTACCACATCCCATTGCTAAGAGGTTAGAATGCAATATAAGTACTTATATCCGAACTCAAGTTCGCATATCCGTCCATATTGGCATTAGATCCCGTGGACTTTCAATCCTGTTCAAATCTTTATTGCTTACATGGGGTAATATGTTGCACCAAGCCGATAGTTCAATGGGTTGCAGAGCATATGCCCAGCATAAGGTTCA
>CAYZWV010000028.1:0-15272 GCA_964482255.1 uncultured Methanocellaceae archaeon | reverse complement strand
TACTTGAGGCGATGGGCTTGGAAAGATGTGGCACTCATGGAAGCACTGCAGCCTTATCACTGCTAACTGATGCCGTAAAGAAGGGTGGTGCGATGGCATCCTCCTATGTGGGAGGCTTGAGCGGTGCATTCATCCCCGTAAGTGAAGATTCCGGCATGGCAAAAGCCGTCGAAGATGGAGCGATCAACCTTAACAAGCTAGAGGCTATGACGTCTGTCTGCTCGGTAGGTTTGGATATGGTAGTTGTGCCAAAATATACTACGTCGGAAACGATATCTGCCATAATAGCAGATGAATGTGCCATAGGTGTTGTCAATAACAAGGCCACAGGAGTGCGAATTATCCCCGCCGGAAAAGAGGGTGACTATGTGGAGTTTGGCGGGTTGCTTGGAAGATCGCCAGTGTTATCCGTTAGCAAATTCCACTCTGGAAAGTTCGTGCTTAGGGGTGGCAGAATACCAGCACCAATACAAAGTTTGACGGGCTAAAGTGATGCCAAATGTTAAAATTAACCTTTCTTGGCACTGGTGGAACGCTTCCGACGGCAAACCGAAACCCGTCTGCGATCATCATCAACAGAAAAGGCGAGCTTATTCTCTTCGACTGCGGGGAAGGTACGCAACAACAGATGATGAGAGCCAAGACTGGGATGAAAAACCTTACATCCATTTTTATTACCCATTACCACGCAGATCACATTCTTGGCATACCCGGCTTAATACAAACGATGTCATTTCAAGGAAGAGAAGAGCCGTTGCACATCTATGGTCCACGTTGGATTCACGAGTTCGTCAATATACTGCTAGCACTGGGTTATTACAAGCTGAACTTTGAAGTCAAGGGATATGAACTTCAACCCGGAGACATCGTTGAGAGGGCCGAATATGTGGTCAAAGCGATAAAAACCGATCATGGCATCCCAAGCCTTGGTTTTGTGCTGGAAGTAAAGGAGCGATTGGGTAGGTTTAATAGAGAAAGAGCCATCGAGCTAGGCGTTCCACCTGGACCTTTGTTCTCAAAACTACATTCTGGAAAGACGATCTTCGTTGGAGGAAGGGAAATTAAATCCTCTCAAGTGGTAGGTCCCCCACGCCCAGGAAGGAAGGTTGTCTACACAGGGGATACCCGCCCCGTAGATACGATAGTTGAGGCAGCAACAAATGCAGATTTGCTGATCCATGATTGTACCTTAACCCATGACCTACTGGACTGGGCAATCGAGGCAAAACACTCAACGGCCAAAGAGGCGGCAGAAATAGCATCCAAAGCCTGTGTGGCAGAACTCATGCTAACGCATATCAGCTCACGTTATTCTGAGGATACAAAACCACTCTTGGCGGAGGCCAGGTCGATCTTTAAAAATTCACATATCGCCAAGGAACTCATGGAGATAGTGATACCTTATCAGGAGTAGGGTTCTGATTCATTATCAAGTGATAGCAGACTTTTATCGTGCTGAAATTGTAGGTGATGCATTAGTTAGTTGAGGGAAATTATAAAAAGAAAAAATGTTATGGTGATTGGATGTTGTTATGCTTGCGTGCGAACAAAAAAGAAAAAATGGCTAAAGATCATCGGGATTTAAATCAAACTCTTTGGCCTTTTCAGGATGAGGGATTTATTGATATGATATTCAATTCATCGCATAAGTACGAGCTGATAGCCTTTGATATGGATGGAACCTTGGTCAAAGAGAAAAATTCCTGGGGAACCTTACACCAATATTTTGGCACTCAGGACGAAGCACAAAAAAATAAGGAAGAATATGTTGGGGGGAAAATAAGCTATGCAGAATTTATGCGAAGGGATGCAAATCTTTGGCTCCCACTTAAACCAACCATGGGGGAGATGGAACAAATCCTCTCTAACTATACACTTATGCCTCATTCAGAGCAAGTTATAAAAGAAATCAAGAAAGATGGCATTGAAACCGTGATAATCACCGGAGGACTTGATATATTGGCAAGAAAAGTCGCAAATAGATTAGGCATTAAGAATTTTTTGGCGAATGGCTTGGTTTTTGATGATGACGATTACCTTACAGGAGACGAGATTTGCAACGTTAATGTCTTAAGAAAAGATATGGCTCTAGAGCAATTTGTACAAGAGCTAAATATCCCTCTTTCAAAATGCGTTGCTGTGGGCGATAGCCAATATGACGCCGAGTTTTTGAAGTGTGCAGGCTTGGGAATCGCATTCGATCCCGATCCTATGCTATCAAAGCATGCATCTTTTGTGATATATGATCTCAGAGACATCTTAAGCTATATCTAATTGATATTATATTGTTTATCACTTATTTGATATTTAAAGAGTTTAAAAATAATCAAAGCTATCAAAGAGATGCATTTTCGGATATGTCATAAAACCATAGAAGTATATAAGACATTGATATGTCCAATGCTATAATTACTAAATAATTAATAAAATAGCCTTTTTACCATCATTTCAGCCAGGCGAAAGACGCTGGAGATAACAGAGCAGAGTCGTGAAAACTTTATATGATATGTTGGACAATATAAAATAGGAACTATGAATATTGGAAGGCGTGAGTTCCTCAAGTCTCTCGCATTTGTAGGAGCTGTGGCAACTATGGGATTTTTAGGATGTGTATCAACCCCAGAGCCCACACCGACCCCAACACCAACTCATCCACCTACCCCAACTCCCACTCCTCCATCTACACCAACACCAAGGTCCACACAAACACTACTTCTTGCACCCGATTTTAATCTGATGGATGCAATAAGTGGGGATAACATAAAGCTCAGCGATCAAAGGGGAAAGGTGGTTCTGTTGGACTTTTTTTCGACAGAGTGTGGAGCATGTATAACCTCGATCCACGATGACTTAGTACCGCTACATGAACAATATGGCGACCGGATGATATTCCTATCTATCCACATTCGGGAACCTGAGATTACAGTTAATGATCTGCAGTTTTTTGCAGAAGAATGGGATATAGAATGGCCAATATTGAGAGGCTCTAATTCTGAAATTCAACAAATTTACAACGTAAAAGTTGTACCAACCATATACCTCATCGATGATGTGGGAGTGATAAGATACCTTCATCTAGGATCTTCACATACACAAACTCCCGGATTCGATATACTCAAAGTTGTGATAGATAGCCTATTGGTTTAAAGTCGGATTGTGATCTAATAGCGACTGACCATATCGCCTTTGGTGGCATTTTCTGCCGGCGTTCTGAACATATCTTAATATCATTGAAATCAAAAATGGTAAAAAATTTTTATATGGATGGTTGATATTGAACTTAAAAAGAATGAATTTAAAAAGTAGTTTATTAAAGCTCTTGAAAAGACACATTTTGGGTATAACAGGAATGTGTAGCATTTAGATAGTCGGATTGCTATGGATATAGATAATAGAAATCGTATAGGACAGAGAATTTCTGGAACAACACTCATCACAAATTTTGTTTTATCTTTAGGCAAGATTTTTGCAGGAGTTATTGGGCAAAGCAGTGCAATGGTAGCAGATGGCTTTCATTCACTTTCTGATATGGTTAGTACAATAGCTGTAATGATAGGTTTAAAACTTTCTTCCAAACCACAAGATGAAACTCACCCCTATGGTCATGAAAAGTTAGAATCTGTCACATCGAAGTTTCTTGCTGTTATGTTATTTTTTACTGCACTATTTATTGGGTACGGTGCTATCAGAAAGATTATCCTGGGAGAGTTAACAACGCCTGGTCTTATTGCACTATATGCAGCAATTCTTTCTATTGTGGTTAAGGAATGGATGTATCGCTATACTTTAAAAGGTGCGAGAAGAATAGAAAGTTCGGCAATGCTTGCGGATGCATGGCATCATAGGAGCGATGCCCTATCTTCAATAGGTGCACTAATTGGCATAGTTGGAGCTAGATCAGGTGTTCTTATTTTAGACCCTCTTGCCTCATTGGTGATATGTGTATTCATAGCAAAGGTTGCCGTTGATATTTATTTGCGGTCTATAAAAGAAATGGTGGACCATGCAGCAGATAAAGAAGTTATCGATCAAATTAGAGATAATATTCTAAACGTTGAAGGCGTCTTAGGAATTGATGACCTAAAATCAAGAATCCATGTAAATCGATTATATGTTGATGTTGAGATCAGAGTTAGGAATGACCTAAAAGTCGATGAAGCCCACGAAATTGCTGAGGAAGTCCATTTAAAAGTTGAATCTGATCCCAAAGTAAAACATTGTATGGTGCATGTGAACCCATCAAAATAGACTACAATATTTTTGAGTAATATATTATCTTACTGATACCTTTGTTAAAGTTTACTTATTTATATCCACATCTATTTTTTTTATTCTCTTTTACAAGATTTTACAAAACCATAACCAGACATGGTTATCTATTCAAATAAAGATGTGGATATCTTCTTCGACTTCGAAATAACATGAATACCCCTAAAAACCCTAAACCCAAAAAGATAATACCTAAACCCGTACCAATGGGGTCGACATTAAATATTAATCCTGCAAAAAACATTGTCCATCCAACAAGTAATCCAACCAAACAGAAAATTGCACCAATTGTTCTTAAAATCCACAATAATAAATCATTAGACATATCCAGCAGATTAACCCATCCGAAAATACCTTTGTATAAATAAACTGAAAAAATTGACCATGAGACTATATTTAATAACTTCAAAAATGGATTTTTTGTTTGAAGGGCAACGATTGTAATAACAAGAGACACTACTAAAAAAATTAAAATCATTTTCAAGGCTTTGAAAAGACCTAAATGTTTTTTTCATTATTTTACAAATGATATTGGCATTAATATAAAGGTATCTATGTATTATCTTCATCTGACTTTTATTGAATTTCCCTCAAGCATAAGCACAAGTAAAACAAGTTGAAGAACACAATTCCATTTCTTTTACAGCCTTCTTTTTCTTTAAACCGCACAAGCCTATTTCATTATTCCAGTTAACCCCTAGTTTCCTTTTCTGCTGAGTGATTTCTAGAGGCAAATCTACTGTTTGGGAAATAGATTCAATCTAAAATATTTTATGAGTTCTACTCCTTCTTTGTCTATTTTAAGGTTGACTTGCCAATTCTCGACACCTTTGATAACTGATTTTTTTGCAGCTTCATGGATTTTTATGTTATCTTTGGTCAGTGGAGGAGGTCTGAATGGTTCGGCATCATACATATAACATAATAACAATATTGCTCTTGAGTTCTTATTGATACTACCTGATAGGTCTGTGAAGTGTTTTATCATACGATCGAATGAATTGAATTTAGAATGTCTCGTCTCGGGAATCGATTTATCAGAAGGCAAATGAATCAAAGGCATCTTGACCTCAATAAATGTGTCTTCTACCTTGAAGTCAATTCTCGAATTGCCTAATTTTCTCTCTCTTTTTACCTTATTCCCATTCTCAACAATCCCAGATAAATAATTATTTTTAATGAAAAATTCTATGTACGCATTTACCTTTGTTTGGTTTATTCCGATCCATTTTTTATGTTTCTTTTTCAACGGATCAAGGGATATTGCCTCCACTGTGTATGAAGTGGATCTGCTCATAATATTCGCTTTCGAAACTAAGCAAGATATGTTCTTGAAATCAATGTTCCCAATCCTACCGGTTGATGGGCAATGGCATTTAAAAATAGAGTTATTAATGTCTACAAGCATAATAAATCTATTAGGCCTGGATTTTATTATGCCTTCAATAAGTTTTTCTTCAAATTTATAGGTCATTTTAGATATGGTATGTATAAACAGTTATATATCCTATTTTTTTATTTCGATTTCTTTTAACGATGTATTAAAGCTAGCAATAACCTAAAAAACCTTTTAGTAGTCTTTATATACTCTAATGAATATATCCCAAAATAATATGCTAGAATTAATTTATTATGAAAATGGCTTAAAAAAAGGAACTATAACTGATTTGGATCAGTTAAAAAATAAGCCGAAATGGTTAGATATAACCAATCTAACCAAAGATGAAAAAGAATCGATTCAAAAATTTTTTGATCTGCATCCATTAACTTCCGAAGATTTGCTCAATTCAAATGTTAGGATAAAAATTGAAGAATTCCCAGAATACCTCTTTTTTGTATTTTATGGAATTCGAACAAGCAAATCATTAGATTTAATTGAATTAGATTTCATTTTAGGTGATGATTTTCTTATTACTAATCACCAAATTGAAATAAGTTCATTTCAGAACTTAAAATCTGATGATAAAAGATTAGAGATTATATTTGCAAAAGGTTTGGATTTCTTGTTTCATAAATTGCTTGATTTAGAGATTGACAACTTCTTCCCGGCTTTAGAAAATATAGATGATATGCTTGAAGAACTTGAAGAAGAAATAACAAAGAATCCCAGACCTGAATTACTTAGCGAAATATTGAAATTAAAAAGAAAAATAGTATCAATAAAAAGAGTATCACTCCCTCAAAGAGAAAAAATATCTTTCTTAGCTAAAAATGAATATAAATCTATTTCAAAAAAGTCAATCCCTTACTTTAGGGACGTTTATGATCATGCAATAAGGGTGTCAGATACGATAGATAATTATAGGGAGGCAATAGGAAGTACTTTTGACGCTTACATGTCTGCCGTATCAAATAATATGAACGCAGTAATGAAGGTTCTTAGTATTATTGCTACGATTGCTTTACCACTAACCGTTATTTCAGGGATATATGGTACAAATTTTGAGGTTTTGCCTGGACAGCATGTTCAATTTGGATTTTGGTTGATGATTATTTTCATGTTAATGTTAGCTGGTACAATGGTATATATGTTTAGAAAGAGAGGCTGGTTTTAAAAAATTTCTATTAAATCAAAAAAGAATCTAGGTAAAAAAGCCTAATACTTTGAAGAAAAACTTTGTATTAAATGGGATAGTTTTGATGTATATAATACAAATTTAGAAGATGTGTAAAAGTAGAGTTGATGATTTTTTCGAAATACCCTGAAAAAATATTACTAATGCTGGCCAACCTATGACTGGAAAAATGGCCTTTTAAAATTTTAATTAATTAACATATTATTCTGATTGATAGATCTGGGACATTAGAGAAGGAAGCAGAAAATTTATTTTTTTGTTTTATTAAATAATTGTTCTGCGGGGCAACCAATCTCTCTTTGTTTGCAATATTTGCATGCTAATGAGCCTCGAACGAGTGCATTACCGACAAATGTAAGTAGAGCTAAGATTACTATCATTGTTAATAAAAACCAGTTAAAATCTATTATTAAAATTACAATACCTACCAATATCGGGATTATAGAGACCATAAAATCTGGAATTATATCTTTCCAAGTGATCCCATCTTTAATAAACCTCTTAGAATCCCCTTTCTTAAATAATAAATAACTTATTTTCCCTTTACCAAAAGCACAGCGTTTTCCGTAATAATAGCAATTAACACAACTTCTTCTCAAGATTCGTATTTCTATCCATAGAATATACAGCAAATAACTAACTAACCAAATAGATCCTAATTGGTAAATTATAAATGCACCTATCAAATAAATTGCAATCGAAAAAAAATTTGAAATGATGACCATCCAATGGGGATAATTTTCATAATATTTTGGATTTTTCATATATCTTTTTACTTCTTCATTTTGAGAATATAAATTTTTCTTTGTATTGCTTATTAGCCATTATAAGTTATTTTCGGCTCTTAATCGGAGAATTCTCCAAGCACGCAATTATTTTATCTCCTTCTGATATTCAAAGTAAGAATAAATGATCGTATAAATCGAAACCGAAATCACTGGTACAAGAACTAAAAATAATGCATAGTTCTGGAAGAAAACTCCAAGAAACGCAATCAATCCAGCAATCTTAAAAAGCTTTCCGCCGATTTTATGAGTTTTATCCCATACCATTTCACTGCTCAAGGTCCAAGGAGTTCTTATTCCGATAAACCAGTTTCTTTTTGCATTCTTTATCAAAATTCCACAGTAATAAAAGAGTATCCCCAGAGCTGGTGCTAAAAGTCGAGTCATATTAAATCTAATGCCAAAACTCCAAAAGATGGTTAGAAGATAAATATAAAACAAAAATATTATCATAAATACTACAAATCCATCATAATAATTTCTGAATTTCTCGATATTTAATTTCAATGGATCTATCTTGGGTATTAAGACAAAAAGCAGGAATAGCCCAACAGAAGTGAAAGGCACCAAGAACAATCCCCAGAATTTTGACATATAACCATCTACCTGCCCTTGAGCATTCCAATGGGAAGCCATCTGATCTGGCATTTGAGGGTAAAGATAGATGCCGATGACAAAAGAAAGCACGAAAATTCCCAAAATGATTTTTTCAGTTTTTCTCATGTTCGTAGTTAATCCTCAAATGTTTAATAAAATTTCGTTTTTAAATGCTTTAGATTGAATCGACTCCACAAAGTAATTTCCAATAAAACTAGGTCAAAGGTAGTGCATTTTTATCATGGACTGTGGATGAATTTCTGTTACATCCTAAGATTGAATTTATTAAAGAATAAATCAGTCTAAGCAATGAACTCAATAAAATAAAAGTTTTCATTAATATCATTTTCAATATATTGTTTTTTTGCCGTATCTATCACTTCTTCTTTGGAGATTCTATGATTAATCGGTGGACCCATATCGGTTTTTTTCTTCTGCCAATCAATCACGACAACTTTCCCATTTTCCCTGAGGTTTTCAAAACATCCTAAAAGAAATTCTTTGGGTGATTCAACCTCATGAAGTACATTTACAAGAAGAATATAATCGGCTTTCACGTCAATTATTTTATCAGATTTTATTATCTCAAGATTATTTCTAACGCCAGCTCTTTTTTTGAGTTCATCAAGCATTCGTTCAGATGTGTCTATCGCAATAACTCTGCCATCATCTCCAACAAAGTCTAAAGCAGGGATGGTAAAATACCCGATACCGCACCCAAAATCAATCAAAACATCTCCTTGTTTAACCCCAATCTCTCTTAAAATATTTTCAGGAGGTAAAATTTCTCTCCTTATTTTATTATCCAGCTTATTAAAATCTCCTTTAAATCTATGGGCCATAGAAATAAAATAATACGCACCATGTATAAAAATAATTATACTTTAGATACGTCCTATCCTAATGCATTGGACTTCTATATTTTTTAAAAAAAGAAATGAAAATTTTATTGAGTTTAACTTATTTTACTAAATAAAGTCTGACGAATGCTTGTTTGAATTTAACTGGTCGCAGAAAATTGAAAACTTTAGTATCATTATATCTGCCAAATTTTTTCCAATCACTTAAATAGGAAATCTGCAATACGTATCGTAGATGCCAGAAGATGACGATTACCTCGAAGAGTATGCAAGTGTATATCCAATCGTTAAGCAAACTCTACCATTGCTCGTAATCTGCGTTATATTGGGCTTGTTTGCAGGCGTCGTGCTGGGCGGCATGAAAGCCTCATTAGAAGCTCTTCCTGGTCTGCTAGTGCTGGTGCCAGCGATCTTGGATACCAGAGGCAATATATTTGGTGCTTTCGGCTCTAGGATCGGGTCCGCACTGCATCAGGGTTTGATCCTTCCAGAGCTGAATAGAGATAACAATCTCATGCATAGCATAGCAGCTGCTCTTGGAGAGGGAGTAATAATCTCCATCGTGTTGGCAGTTATAGCTCATTATGTCATATTAGCGCTCGGAAGAGATAGTATCGGAATAATTCCGTTGACAGCAATATCTCTAATAGCAGGGGTGGTATCAGGAATAGTGCTGACTGGATTGATCATATTACTAGCATTTGCTGGATATAAAAAGGGGATAGATCCCGATAATATAACTGGACCTATAGCGACAACTGCTGGAGATGTACTCGCAATGCTTGCACTTTTTATGGCAGCAGAGATCGTTTTAGGGGCGATATAATTGCAAAACGAATATAATGTAAGAAGGATCATGAAGACGGCGCTTCCAATACTCACATTTGCCTCTCTTCTCGGAATTGCATCTGGGTTGGTCCTTGATACCTATGGGGACTTTTTGCTTATGTATCCGGGAATACTCATACTAGTACCAGTCATGATAGGCATGGGTGGAAACATAGGCTCTATTCTTGGTTCTAGGTTAACTTCTGCTCTTCATCTTGGTATCGTCGAACTTAGGATAACAGACCATTTGCTAAGGAACAACGTTATCGCCATTTTCATTGTTGGTGTGATATCTTTTTTTGCAGTAGGGGTCTTCGGGCAATTATTCTGCCTTTTGTTTGGTTTCAAGAGCCCTGGTCTTATCAAAATGATTTTAATATCTTCTATCTCTGGGATTTTTCTAACATTGATAATTTCGATCACAGCAATTCTGTCAGCCTTTGTATCCTACGGCTATGGTTTAGATCCAGATGACACGACGATACCCATGGTTACAAGTATATCTGATGTATTTGGCATTTTAGCGCTGTTTATTGTGATGATGGCGGTGTTATAAAAAAGAAAAACATTTATCCATTGCACCCAATTAGTTGATTGTTATGACCGAGGAAATCGAGTATCAACCGATGAATGTAAAGGACATCCTAAAGGAGATGAAGGACACCTCTGAGCTGATGGTAGATTTAGCATACTCGGCAGTCCTCTATGATAATGAAGATATTGCTGAGGAAGTGCTGCGTCTAGAGGAGAAGATGGACGTCTTGGGGTACCATGCCAGAATAGCTGCAATGCTCGGCGCCAGAAGAGTGGAGGAGGCTGAGATGCTCTCCGGCGTATTGCAGATAGCATCAGCAGCAGAAAAGGTTTCGAACGCTGCAGGAGACATTGCAAAGATCGTGCTCAAAAAGTTGGGGTTGCCGCCAGAACTTAAGGCAGCAATACCAGAAGCAGAGGAGACTGTAACTAGGGTTAAGACGAGCAGTAAATCATCACTTGTGGGCAAGACACTGGGCGAGTTGGAATTGGAAACTGAAACCGGCATGCGGGTTATTGCAATGAGACGTGACTTGGATTGGATATATGACCCGGACAAGAAAACCATGGTGATGCAAGATGATGTTTTATTTGCGAGAGGACCAGACGAAGGCGTCGAGATCTTGTATGAGTTGGCAGCCGTAGATAAATATCAGCGTAAATATCCTGTACCACAGGTATTACTAGAAGATCTAGATAAAGCCGTGGATATGATAATCGACATGAAAAATGTGTCAGAATTAGCGGTTGGATTGGCATATTCCGCAGTGCTTTTTTATAACGAGGAAATCGCACATGAAGTGGAGATCCTGGAGGCAAAGATGGATGAGATGAAATACGGTCTTGAGCACTGGGTTTTAGTATCTGCCAAGCACATCGATGAGATTGACCACCTAAGGGGTTTACTCCATCTTGCCATATCTTCAGAGGTCATTTCAGATGCAGCAGACGAAATCGCAGATGTTGTTCTTAGGGATATCGAGTTGCACCCTGTTTTCATGCTGGCAATTAGGGAGTCCGATGAGGTTATTACAAAGGTGACGGTGGCAGAGCAGGCTGAAATCACTGGAAAGACATTAGGAAACCTCCGTCTAGAGACGGAAACAGGAATGTTCATTATGGCTATTAGAAGGGCAGATAGATGGATATATTCTCCAAAAGGCAAGACCGTAATTGAAAGAGGAGATACACTGATAGCAAGGGGTACAAGGGACGGAGAGGAATTACTTATCGAAATGTGCTCAGTACCAGATTTAGAATCCTCTCAACCAATTTAGGCTCTCTTCCCCCTCTCCAATAGTTCTCGCTTCGATTACTAGCAGACCTTCATAATTTTTGAGCCTTTTTAGCACCTTATCCCAATTCACATTGCCCTTTCCAAGTGAAATGTGATCGTCTTTCTTACCGAAATTGTCATGTAGATGTACGTGCTTAAAATCAAATTCTAAAAAACTATCTAACGTCTTTGTCAAATTAGCATGTCCCACATCCAGTGTAATGCCTACGTTTGATCTATCGACATTCTGGACCATTCCCTCGATTTCTTCTGGAAACCTGCCGAGCAGGCGATATATATTTGGCATGTTTTCTACAGCTACTAGGACTCCGTATTCTCTTGCGATGTCACACAGCCTTTGTATCCCAAGTATGTTTTGCTTCCAAGCCTTATCTGGTAGCTCTGCACCCAAAGGAGACAGATGCCCAGGATGAACTACTACCAAGTCTACAATCTCTCCCAGAAGATGTATTGCATTGCCCATCTGCTTGATGCTCTCATCCCATATGGGCTGATTAACACTGGCAAGATTGAGATCAGAGAAAGGCAAATGGGCGGTAAAGTCCAAACTAGTGCTTCTTAAAACATCTTGTATTCTATCTACGACTTCTTTGGTCAATCTTTGAGAACCCTCACAAACCACTTCCCATCCGCTGAATCCCATGTCATTCAAAGAGTATGCCCATTCAAAAGATTTGTAGGTCATATATAGGCAGGAAAAACCCACTTTCATTTTTCGCTCCTAAGTGTTAACCAGTCTATCAGTTTTTCTACATCCTCGGTTTCTATACTAACGTGAATTCCCCCTAAGGAATCCTCTCCAAAGTTCAACTTGCCGATGTATGCAACTTGTTTGTTTAGAACGAATTCAATTCTATTACCTGTCCTGCTCTTAAAAAGCTCCATTCGGACCGTGTCTCGAATCTTTTGCTTTCTTATTAGCTCTTGCAACCTTTGTAAAGAGGCCATGCCTACTAGCTTGTTCCCCCCCTTTTTTTTCAACTGTAGTAATGCATCCGGGAATATATTTTTTATAGCAATCTCCACATTTTCTATGAGTTCGGTTGGATTTACCGGCGAGGAAACTGCGGCCATCATGTTGCCGTGATCTCTTGTAATGCTCTCTATGATGGTTTTAACTCTTTGCCTAAACTCCTCTAATGTGTAATCATTCTCTATTGAAAAGTCTGCTATTTTCATGGCTTCTGGCAAGCCCCAACTGTTCTCCCTTTCATCTTTCTGCAAAAAGGATTTCCTGTTTTCGATGTCATCCTCTCTTTTTCTGGCCATTGCCCAATCAAATCTTGCTTTTTGTGGCGCATGAATTGCAATTAAAGTGAATTGATCTCCAAATGACTTCCTATAAACTTCAGCTTCAGCCACACCCCTAATGCCATCGATCACGACTACCTTGCTGTCCGCATTTTTTATAGCATTTTTTATATATGGAACACATCGAAGTGCTACTGCACCCATGCCTTCTCTATCACGAATGTCATTTGCCACTTTCCCTACGATCTCTTCTGTGATCTTCAGTCCCCTGGCTTTGACCTCTGCTCGAATGACATCACCCATCTGGATTACTGGGATGCCCAGTGCTCTTGCAACGTTTGACGCCTCAGTCTTTCCGGATGCTGGCATTCCCACAAAGCCAATTATCTTTATGTGATGACCTCCTCTCCAAACTCCTTAGTCCTTATTCTTACATGACTTAAGAACTGCCTTGCAACCCTTGCTAACTCCACAAGTTCGTCTCTGCTAGGAACCCCATACTGCTTTAATTCTTCGTCAGGTCCTTGCTCAGGTATGCCTTGCTGGATTACATAGTTTACATCTGGGATTCCCTTTGCAATGGCTTTAATATGCTCTTTCTCAAAAACCAGTCCTTTGAAAACGGTTGTTCTCACTTCAAGAAAATCCTTACAAATCTCCAACGACTTTTTAACCAATGATATTGCTTTAGCACCGTCATCACCACTCACTTTAGAATAAAGTTCAGGATCTGATAATGGTGCCTTTACATCCAAGAAGATCATGTCGACCAAATGTTGCTCGATCAATTCTCTCAACCGTTCGGGATAGCATCCATTGGTTTCGATGCCTACCAAAAGTTTACACCTCTTTGCAAAACCTGCCAGACTTTTAATCTGCTCGAATTGCATCGTAGGCTCGCCACCAGAGAAGACCACCGCATTTATAAAATCCTTTGCCTTTTTGATCTCTGATTCTATCTCATGTATATCGACGAAATCATCATCCTCAAGAAGCTTGTAGTTTTGACAAAAAGGACATCTCAGTGGACATTTTCTGAAGAAGATCACCATGGATACTTTTCCATACCAATCTATTGTTGATATCGGGGTGCTTCCGCCGAAATTTACTTTCAATGGATCACGCTCTTTTTTCAATTATGGTTATCAAGGCTTTGAACCTTTACTTATCTTACTGAAGTATTTCTTTTCATTATGGTATTTATGAATCAGAGTTTATGTATTGTGAGGATATCTTGAATTATTCTCCATGCCACATCTTATAGACAGAGCATTATGACTTTTTGGAAAGTATTTAAATAAAAAGTTCAGATAATGCTAAAACGACTATTAAAGCTATACCCCCATATTTATTTATTCTTTATTTCTAGTGCTCTGTTTCACTTTTCTAACGATCCTCGCATTTTCTGGATCAAGTCCAACCCACCTAACAGCATATCCCAGCAAATCCAACATTTGGTCGACTCTTGTTATCCCTCTTTCCTCTATCAGCTTAGCAGCTTCTACGCGCGTATTTTTATCTTTCATTTCATCCTTCAGTTTTTCGATCAAGCTTCTGCTGACTAGCTGACCCCCAACAAGCACATGCTCTTTTCTCGCCTCAGAAACGACCCTCTTGATAGCTTCTATGCTGACATCTCTCTCAGATGCCATTTTGTCCAATTCTATCACATCTCCTCTCAACTCAAGATCGACTTTAGCCAGCGATTCAACCTCTCTTCTGATATTCTTCTCCTCGCTCTCTCTCAAATAATCCAATATTGGTTTCAATGGAACTTTTTTTTCATAAAAGATCACTTTGCCTTTTATGTCTCTAAAGCTAGAACTAGAACACGATAAGTTCTTGTCCACTGCTATTATCATGTTCTCCTCGCTGATACTCTGTAGTTTGGCGATCTTCCTCCTCAAATAATCCTCTGTCCAGAAGCCAACGATCTCCAGATAGACCTTCATAATCCCATTTTCGAAGCTGAAATCTGGTATGAAAACGCTTCGACCGGCAAACAACGGCTCGGGCTCTCTCCTTAAAAACCAGCCCGTATCCAATGAATTGAAGCCCTGTGAGAATTTTTGCTCAATGGTGCTGTCGAAATCTTCGCTCGAGTATCCACTAGCTAGAGCATAACCATATTTCTCTCCATCCATCGTGAACTCCAAAATCCTCGGTTTGTTTCCATATCTATGGACTATACTGGCTTTTGTCATCCAGTTCTCTGAGCCGATTATGGTGGGAAGAAGCTTCGCAAGGGCGGTGCCGTAGCGCTCCGTCATCTTCA
>CAYZWV010000027.1:0-15308 GCA_964482255.1 uncultured Methanocellaceae archaeon | reverse complement strand
TAACAGGAGAGAAGGTTAAAAGAGTTACTGGTAGAGGTACGGGCATAGATGATGAAAGTTATAATAAAAAGATTAAGGTGATTAAAAAGGCGTTGGAGGTTAACTCTCCAGACAAGAAGGATCCATTAGATGTTCTGGCAAAGGTTGGTGGCTTTGAGATTGGAGGGATCGCTGGAGTTGTTTTGGGCGCCGCCGCCCACAGGATACCTGTGGTAATGGATGGATTCATTTCCACTGTAGGTGTCCTTCTTGCAACAGAAATCGCCCCTTTGGCCAAGCATTATGTAATCGCCTCTCACAATTCGGTCGAGACGGGTCACAGTATATTGTTAAAAAGAATGGGATTGAAGCCATTATTGGACTTGAATATGCGACTGGGAGAGGGTACAGGTGCAGCTCTTGGAATTGGCATAGTAGAGGCTAGCGTAAAGATATTGACGGAAATGGCCACCTTCGAGGATGCAGGAGTTTCCAGGGCGATAAATGACAAGGCATAGAATTTGAGAGAGTTTTTTTATCTTTTTATTATGATAGACAGCCTAATAATATATTAGCTGTACTACTCACACAATCTGAACCCAAAATAGACTATCACAATGCCGCTGATGTAATAATTTCTCAGCTAGGATTTTTTTTTGAACCCCAAATAGCATGCTGTGCATTGTATATCTAAGTGCTAGGATATATTCACTTCTGAGATATATTCACTTTTATGTTACAATTTTATCAGCATATCACCCTGTACATAAGACCGGACTTATAGGTCAATTCGATTTTCTTTAGCAAAAATCTCAAATTTGACACACCCATATTCTTTCATTTTCACTTCAACCCTGCAACCAACCTTTGATCTCTTCTGTGCTTGGAATTCTGCCCTGACACTTGATCTCGTTGTTTATGACGAGAGCAGGGGTCATCATGACGCCGTATTCCATCATATCCACAATATCGGTGACCTTCTCAACTTCTGCATGCATTCCGGTCTCATCAATCACTTTCTTCACGTTCTTTTCCACTCTCTCGCACTTCGGGCACCCTACTCCAAGTATTTTTATTTCCATACGTGTCATCTCGTTTCCATATATGTCATCTCAAATCTAACTGGGCCTTTACTTAAGTAGAACATTTCTGATACTTGCTGGTCTCTTATTTGTAAATGTCTCTGGCACCGGAGATGAGGTAGTAAATTAGGGTTTTTCAATGATTATCGACCACTGGTCTTCTGCTTCTACGTCTAAAATATAATCTCCAGGCTCAAATACCTCAACGGTTTTCACTCCATCAAAAGGACCCACTGTATCCACGGGAACAGCAGTTATATATTTATAACAACAGCCGCAGAACTCGATCGCCTCAGTATCTACGAGCAAAACCGTAAAATTAGAGGGACCGTCATTCTTCATCCTAAATATTGATGCGCCACTTTCGAGTTGAAATACTAGCGTAATTCCTGACCCGCATCCTGAGAATTTTATTTGTTCTGGCTGAGATACTTCTTGAGGTTGGGTCAGAGTTGGTATAGGAGTTGCAGTTGGTGTTGGTGTTGTAGTTGGTGATGGTGTAGGTGTTAGAGCAGCTTCAACTCTTGGTGCTATGGGCTGTGGCATTACTGGCTCCTCTTCGACACATCCTGAAAGCGTTATGGCCAGTAAGCTCAATACTAAAACCAAAACCAAGCCAACTTTCCATTTCATGTTTTTTCTGCCCATTTAGTGCCTATCTCCAGAAACGGGTGTCGATTCCTCATCTTTGATCTCTACGCCCTGAGAATTGGCGTATTCTCTTATCCTCTTCAAATCTTGGATAACCATGAGGTCCCTTAAGCCAAGGATCTCGGGGACGCTAAATTGAGTTAGGTTAACTATATACTTGTAAGGGTCTCCAAGAGCCTCGACAAACTTCTGGTAATCCCCATCATACTGAGACAAAATTTTCTCTTTATTCCTTTCAAAGAGCTCAGTAGCAGGATAAGGAGTTATGAAGAAGGGGACGCATTGAATATCGTTACGAACCCAAAACTTCACCGTATCATAGATAGATTCTAAAGTTTCCCCCGCATAGCCAACCATGAACGCGGTTATTGGATTAATTCCAGCTTTAACGGTCATGTCTAAGGCTTTCTGCATCTGATCGACCGTATGAGGCTTTCTTATCTCCCTGAGTATACCTTTATTAGCACTTTCAAAACCATAGCTGATATATGTGCATCCCGTTTCCTTGAGTCTACCCAGAAGTTCAGCATCTATAGTTCGCGGTTCCCCTAAACATCCCCACTTCACCACCCCGACCAAATCCTCCTCCTCCAGCAGACGGCAAATCTCTAAAGCCCTCTCCTTATTTGCCAGAAAGTTCTCGTCGAGAAAACTCACAAAGTCTATACCCATCTTAATCCGGGCATATTTTATCATGTCAACTACATATCGAGCGCTTTGCCAACGGACAAAAGGTTCGAGACGTGTTCCGTCAGGCAGTAGATCGCCCCCCATATAGTTGTGGTGGCAGAAGGTACATTGATAAGGGCAACCTCTCTCAGAAATGACATCAAGACGTCTTTTACATTGAAGTGCTTCGGAGCCGAGTTCTAAGGGACTATTTGGGAAGTAAACTTCCTCCATAGGTAAAAGGTTCCACGCAGGGTAAGGAAGGCTGTTCAGTTCTTTCTCGGTCATCAACGGCCTTGGAGGGTTCTTAATTATCTCTACCTCTCCTCGAGCCCTAGCCGTCATCATCTGTCTGGTCCTCCTTTCCATTTTCTTGTGGTGTTTATGATTCGGACCTGACCGGTCCTGCAGGTCCGATTTGTAGTAGATTCCCTTCACCCTGCTAAAGTCCCGGTCTTCTAGGTGGTTTAAGATCTCAATAAATGTCTTTTCGCCTTCGCCAACACAGACCATGTCCAGTTCAGGAACCCATTCAAGCATCTCCCTAGGAATGCTTGAGGCACATCCTCCGCCGGCAACAATAAGAGTATCAGGAAGTTCCTTTCGAATCCAAGGGATAATCTCTTTTTGGAAGCCGTATGTGGTAATCAAACCTGATATTCCAATTATATCTATTGGTTTGTCTGAGTCTTCAGCTTTCAAGTATCTTCTAATTAGTTCTTGATTAAGCCTAAAAGCGTTCGCATCAAGTATGCCCACCTCGAACCTTGCCTCGGCTGCTAAGGCTGAAAGTATTCCAACCCCGTAAGGGAGGTGTCTTGCAGGTTCTTGGAGTAGTACCGGGCTGTTTATGAATATTATTCTAGTCACGTTTTTTTCCCCCGTGCTTTTCTAAAAAATCGATGAAACGCATCCCTTTGATTCCTGGCCCGCTTCCTGAGAGTTTTATTTGTTCTGGTTGAGATACATCTTGAGGTTCAATCAGAGTTAGTGTAGGATTTGCAGTTGGAACTGGTGTTGGGGTTAGTGTTGGCTTTGGTGTCGATGTTGGAGCAGCTTCAACTCTTGGTGCTATGGGCTGGGTTGGCATTACTGGCTCCTCTTCGACACATCCTGAAAAAGGTACTTTTAGCACACCCAATACTAAAACCAAAACCAAGCCAATTTTCCATTTCATATTTTTTCTACCACCTAATATCTGTAGGGAGTTGCATATATAGATATATCTACATAGTCCTTCGCTCATATTATCTATTTCTAATATAAATTTTGAGTAACTGTTGGTGTAAGATATATATTATATTTTTATTATATTTACAACTTTAGCTTTGAAGTCTTTAGAAGATATCGACAAGAAGGCCCAATATTCATTTCATAAAATGTTCTTTTTTAAGAGCTTCAAAGTTTCTGTATCGGCAGCAATTGTTTAATATGTGCTCTGTAAAAATATTGGCCAACATTGTCTCGCTTGCTTTTGAGATTTGGTATAAAATTATATATACTGAAAGATTATATATTCAATATACTATATAATAAAAGTTATATAAATTTTCACTTCAGGATTTTTTAAAAAAAATAGATAAAAGGAGAACATACATATTGGGGGATAAATCTGAAAACTGCTAATGAATATCGCCTACATATGGATATTGCACAAAGTATTTTTTAGTGGCTTCTTTTTGATTTGCCCAAAAGCAATTTTATATCTTAGATTCGTTCAAAGTTTAAAATGACAATTCATCGAACAATTATTTGATAAAATATTTTTAAAAAATATAGAAGAAAGTTGGAGAAACTAAAATCCAACTTTCATCTTTAGAGCATCATAAGGGCATGCATCAACGCATTTATAGCACATTATACATTCGGATTTAGATATTCTCTTGCCTTCTATGTTTTCCTGGTGTATGATGTCCATTGAATTTGAACATGCCTTTATGCAGAGCTTGCACTTTTTGCATTTTTCTTGGTCTATCCTAGGACCATAGAGCTTTAACTTGCTCAGTATTCCCAGAGTTGCTCCAACTGGACAAAAGTACTTGCAGAAAGTCTTCTTTTCCCCCAGTTCAAAACCTGCGACGATAGGTACCACAAGCGCCTCTGGACCCACGTCAAGACCAGTGGGATTAACAGACCTACATATCGTACCAATTGGGCAAACTGGACAGAAAATTGCCTTTCTGACCAAAAGACCTACTGATAGGGCGCCTGCCAATATTCCATATTTGGGGAGCCTGCTCCTCAGGAAACCTGGCCATCTTGGATTTTTAGGTCCGACCTTTGCGAAAAGCTCTGTTAGGCTTCCTATGGGGCATATCCAGCTGCAGAAAACTCTTCCAAGCACCAAGGTCAAAACGACCAGTGGAACGATGGAGATCAAAAGAGTGAGCGTAAGCATTTTACCTGAGAATAATATTTGGAGGGACCCTGTAGGACAACTCAAGGCTTGCTCCCTTATGAAAAGGGAGCAAAAAGTGCCAACTACGAGTACCAAGAGCGCTACAAAGAAGAATATTTGAGAGATGTGCCGAATGTACTCTTTTAGATATTTCTTTTTGAAATATGTCTTTTTCTTCGGTTTCACCTTTTTCTTGGATTCACTATCAACAGGCTTTATAGGGGATTCGTCTTCTGATGAATTTTTCATTTTATACACTCTCCGAATGATGAGCTATTAATTGGCTGTTGTATTTTGATCTGCTGTTACATTTTCATCTTTTGAGGTGCTTGGCCATTTCCAAAGAACCTTCGATTCGACGGGAACTATGTCTATTACCTTTACCCTACACTCACTCAAGCAAAGCCCGCAGCCTGTGCATGCATCCTCCACAACTACTGCACGACCTTCAGCATCCTCTATAACTCCTTCTATCGGACACTTCTTTATACACAGTAGGCAAGTACCCGGATGCAGCCATGCAAGGCACCCTTCCGTATTAATGATAATTACTTGTTCAGTAAGGGCACCCGTATGGCATATTTCTGTACATTTCATGCATTTAATACAGAGGCCAGTGAGGTCCTTTGTACCGGTTTTTGCTATCGCCTCGGTTTCATTAGCTCCAGTTTCATTAGCCCCCATTTTAATTATAGTTCCAATTTTACTTATTGCACTGGTTTCATTTACCGTCCCTGCTTCAACTATCATATCGGTTTCCTTTAATTCCTTAAGGGCCGCTAAAATTACTTTTTCATCCTCTTCTTCCCCCAGAAGCTTTGGCGTCCCAATGTTAACGAACCCATCAAGCAACGTTGAAGTCACTATGGCATTTGTAGGACATACCTCAGCACATTTACCGCACATTGCACACAATGAGAGAAATTCTTCCTCCTTCGCACTAGGAGGTCTTAATATCGCTGCCTTTTCTGTGTCTGTTTGTTCTGAGGCACTTGCCGGTTGAGGAACTTTACCGACAAGATAAAAAAGAGCAGATGCAATCGCAGTTGATCCAAAAAAAGATATAAAATCTCTACGGTTTATCTTCATATTTAACCTCCTGACTTATACTATTAACTTAAGAAGAAACAAAGATCCAAAAACGCATATCAGGTATCAATAATATATTATATACTTGTTTTGCGTTTCAAGACATCTTTAAGTTAACAATACCAACCTCCATCGTATTCTTATCATTTAATTTTTCTTTTTTGAATGTATCAGGCAGATTTCCTCCCAACAATTGAAGCCGGGATTTTCCTCTGCTATAACTGACACAGCTTTTTTATTTAGTGTAACATGTAAAAGCTCTGGGTAAATAAAACTTTTCCTTTTCAAGCCGCCTCAAACAAAATAAAAGTTTGTTATTCTCGTAAGGTGAAGACATTCATTACATATCTTATGAATGAGGGATCGACGCTCTATGAAGCGTAGCAAAAAGGCATATGTGAGGTATAGGGACTTGATCGAATATGATGGTAATGAGTGCTCGCCAGTGGAAGTTTTTCCATCTTGACACTCGTTAGAAAACAATCTCATTTAGATTGTTTTAAGATGAAGATGGACTCCACCACATTATTGATTAAATTCTGCTACAGTATACGCCTATAATGTTTAAGATAGATGAGATTATTCTACGTCCAAATAAAATAATATTCATTTAAATAACATAATTTAAATATTTTAATTATTTTTTATTAATAAATATATTATGCTAATTAACTAATCGTATAATTAGCCGACTATCAGAAGTGTCAAGAGATAAAAAGCATGCTAAAACCGTTAAACTTATAAAGATACGTCGTTTATATATTATGACAAAAGCGTTTGATTGGTATCCTTCCATTGCCTTGTATTGACATGACAGGTTCAGCAGGCTTTGGAGGCCAATTTGTTACGTCTTTTTAAAAATACAACCTAGGTGGTGTAAAAGGTAATGAGAAATATTCACCTTATTGTCGTAGGAAATGAAAGCATAGAGAAGCACACAGGGGGTCTAGAGCTTTTTAAGCCCTATAAAGTGGTGCTGTTCCATGTAGCTGATGATGCAGAAAGCGAAAAGATTGACGAGTTAATGCAGCTATTTAATGGCATGAAGATTCATGTTATAAAAAAGAAGTTAACTACCAAATACGGAGAGAATTTTTTGGCAGCTCTTTCAGAAATATCAGGATTGAGGGGGTTGGACAAAGATATTAATTTCGCAGTTAATGTTTCTACAGGCAGAAAGTTAGCGATAGCTGCAATTGAGGATGCTGTTCGTTCACCCTTAGGAGGGGATGTGATCCATGAAGCCCATGGCACACCCGAAAAATCGAGGCATGCGATTCGCTATGAGGTAATAGAAAAAGATGGAGCTTTTACAGTGCAGGTAGGACCTCTGCAAGGTACTACGGGAATTTCTATGGGTGATGCCTATAAAATGATGCCCTTTAAAAAAGCCAGACTACAGAGAATAGAATACCTCCCCCAGGTACTACCTATAAAATTTCTAATGCTGAAAAACAAATGGAAACGGCGTTTAGGTCTTCGCAAATAAAAATTTTTCTATTTTATTTTATAGACTTTACATTTAAATAAAAAAAAGAAAAAAAGAGATGTTGAGGAAATTGGTTCCTCCGCATCTACTTAACTTGTTTTACGGACTCTTCTTCAGATGGCTCTTCAGATGGTTCTTCGGATGGTTCTTCAGACGACAAATCTTCTTCATCTGTGGACGGCGGGAGCGGCGTATAGATCCCAGGATCTTCAAAGGGATCCACGAATGCATCATACCGCCCATCCATCGTCTTCGCTTGAATCTCAGCTAATATGTCCTTTTTTGACTTGTCTTCTGTGTCTATGCCTAAGCTTGTAGCCAACTTCCCCATGTCTGGAGCGACCTTTAGCTCAGTAAGACCCAGCTCCATCTCCTTTAACGTTCTTTTGTACTCACCTGAAACCTTGCCCACTGAACGGGCTAGCTTTTTCGCTTTCTCCTCGCCGAGGAGCCAACACATGGCCCCCAACATCAGCGTTGAAGAGTCGTCGTCTTTACCCATTTAGGCTTCACTCGTCGTGATACCACGAGGTGGTGGGATCTGTATAGGGTTTGTCTGGTGGTTTTGGTATCAATCTGCGATATGGTGCGGAATAATCCCACTCATAGTGCTCAATAAGGAACCATGGGAACAACCAGGGCTCGTCTACTTGCTCCATCGCATAGCTTGTTGTACCCTGCCCAAGTTTCTCAACCGCATAAACTTGGAACCATGGGCTCTGTCCATTTAGAACCTCAAACTTCTCATCACCTGGTCCCAGACCCTTTGCAGCCGCCATTGAGTTGGGCACAATATCAGACGCTGTTTCCATGTCAAGGAAGAAGGCGTCTATGGCAGCAAGATCATAGGATGAGAACGCTCCCAAATGGGGCACGACCGGCATATCGTCATAACCGACGCAGTCGCACTGACGGCAAACTTCCTTTGCAATGCTTATGTAGCCCACCTTACCCGGATCAAAGCAGTTGTGAACAGCCATAGCGGTATCTGCATATCTTATCTCAGCGTTCGCATTCGCTACCCTAGATGTAGGCTTGAGCTCTGTCTCATCTGTCATTTTTACTGTACAGCCATACCTTGTGATGGTCGTACATACGTCAGCCAGTGAGTTTCTACATATGGTTCTGCATATCTCTGGATCGTGTACCATTTTCCCTGCAGCATCGAATGACATGGCACCCCATGGACACCAGTCAATACACGTTTGCACAATGTTGTCGCCGTATACCGGACAAGCGTTTTTGCCTGGACATAGTGAAGTATCCATCGTCATAACTCGACCTGTGTCGTATCTCCCCACGTACCTGTCGTGGTCCAGAACCTTTCCTAGTTTGGATGCCCCTCCAATTCCAAGATTCTTGATGGCACCGCCAAACATACCGCAACCGTGTCCTTTGGTGTGAGTAAGAGGTATCATGGCATCAGCCTCTGCTAGCAGTTTTGCCACCAATGCAACTGTGAGTTGGTTTCCGTCAATTTTCACTGGATAGTGATTAGAGCCGTCTCCGTCAGTGTAAGGAATTACTGCGCATCCGGTTCCCTCTGGCACGAGCCCGTGTGTAAGCGCTGACAACATGTGGTTTTTGATAGAAGCCCTGGTAGTGGTCTTACCACCATAGGCGGTTAACGTATCTGCAACGAAGGGTATCCCTCCGGCATCTTTTATCCTATTTGCACATGCTCTAATGTAATCTACCCTTAGTTGAGCGGTCCTGTTTCGCTCTCCTGTGTGCAGTTTGATCGCTACACTGGCTCCCCTGTCGATGCAGTCCTCAAATCCAGCAGCGTCAAAAACATGTGCTACTTTTTCTGGCCAGGACTTCCCTGAACCGGCACTATTGGGGTCTGCCCAATATACAGGAGCTGTTGGTGGTACTGGTTTTCTTACGACTTCTGCGTAGTAGTCCGTTACTCTCCACTCCTCTGGCCACTCCTCCCCAGTTTGGCCTCGGGATGCATAACCTCCTGCTGCAGCTCCTACAACTGCAGCGCCACCTGCGATACCTAACATTTTCAATAAATTTCTTCTCGATATATCCATGCTTGTAGGTCCTCCTTTGTGGACTATTTTTGAGACTAATACTATTTAAAGTTTCCTTACTATGGTCAGCGCTTTTAACTTACGAATGACGACCCAAGAGATGGCATGACTCAACTGTTTTATGTTTCAAGAAATATAAATTAAAACCAAGGGAAATTTAAAGAAAGAGAATTTCCATATTCAATATCAAAAGTAGCCATAGTCAAAATTAGATAAAACTTCAAAAAAGATGAAAACTGCACATGGACTGAAGATAGTTTCATTTCATGACGAAACGAAAGTTGTCCATTTTTGCCCATATGACTTTTCTCTGTTTTTGTGTGTCTCGTAATCCACCTCGTCCTAATGTTTTTACTGTTGCTTCTGAATATGCTATTCAATCAAATCGCCTGTTAGCCTTCAAGCCTATGCGTAGAAATATCTGTGCCTACATAATAAGTCAATATATAGGTTTTCTTTTATTCTGCATTGATCATAGACAGTAGTTGATCAGGTCGATGATTGAATTTCTGTTAATTAATACTATATAAAAATACTTCAAAGTTTTATTTATGAAAGCTAGACTAATTGAAACATGTTTTTCAAAACAAAATATATATATATATATATATATAGATTATACTATTTTCCATTCATAATTGACAAAGAAAAATAATTGACAAAGAAAAGAAAAAATGTTTGTTCCAATTCATCCATCACCTTGAAAGGCGTGGATTTCTTGGAACATTTAATTTCACTTCACTTCATTTCATTTCAATTAAAGACCAAGTAGGGGTATAGCCTGGAAAAGGTACGCATTAATATGGGAGAATTCAAAGAACAGCATACGACCTAGTAACTCGCCAATAAGCAGTGAAGCGAATATTCCTATTGTAAGGGTTGCAGCCCTCGATAGGTTCTCAGCCTTTAGGGATAGCATGACACCGACCAGAAGAATTAATGTCACAGCTATGCCAATTATCAGGCGCATCAAGAATATCGCCGCGTATTCCCCAGACAACATACTCTCAAAAATCATTCGCCCTGCCGGCCCCATCGCAGGGCTTTGCAGGAATTGTAAGTGGATTGCTATCAGTGCGATGAGCGCAATCGTTGCCACCAACAAGTACTTCCATATGGTCCCTAGGTATGTGCTCAGTGTCTCTGTGTATATCTTTGCTTCTGATTCATCGCTTCTCTTGTATTTGAGGGAAACTACTGCAGCTACTGTCGCAGGTCCTACCAATAGTGCTGTCATGATGAAGAACAGTGGCGTTGTAAAATGATTCAAAATCGGCAAACCTATCAGAACATATGCCATTCCACTCGTGTTCGCGAATAATATTCCCACAAGAATAGATATCAAACCCACGACTTTTCTGATTTCCTTAGTGCTGCTACCCACTAACTTGTCCACGATTTTATCGACCAAGCCAATTTTGCCCCGTAAGCTGCCATATTCGGGGTGTAACACCCACAGGATCGTATATATTAATGCCCAGACGCCGAATAATGACATCATGAGAGTCTCACGAGCCACCCAGGCTTCAGGTCTAGAGATGATAAGATATGATATCGCAACGTTCGGCAATATCGATAATAAAATCGCTATACCCGCAATTATAATAGCTGGCAATATGATGTAGCTACCAGGCTCATAGAACATTTCTGCCTTCTCGTCCTTTGCAAGAAAGTCTGCTATGACTAAAGCTATCAGTGCACCGACCGCCATTTGGCTGAATACGGTGAAGATAATATAGTGTATGTTACTCATAACGTTTGACCTCCGAAACGTAACTTCCTTTGTAGTCGACTATGATAAATTTTTTGCTTGTAACGAATGCGTTAACGCAGGAAAAAGTTATCGATTCATTCACCTATTTTGATACCCCCGACTGCTTTGCTATGATGGCAGCAAAAATACCTGCTCCGAAACCGTTGTCTATATTAACAACAGCCAGTCCAGGCGAACAGCTTTGAAGCATGGTCATAAGTCCTGATATGCCACCTTTACCCATTCCGTATCCAACGGAAGTTGGAACGCCAATCACTGGAACGTCTACGTTACTAGAAACCACTATAGGCAGCACCGCATCCATGCCTGCGACTACTACTATCGCCGATACATTTTTTTCCAACATCTCTATTAGAGGCTCATAGAACCGATGAATTCCTGCCACTCCGACATCATAGGCTTTTATCACTTCGCAGCCCATGACCTCGGCGGTCACCAATACTTCTTCTGCCACAGAAATGTCTGATGTGCCTGCTGCCAGTAACCCGATTATACCTTTCTTAGGAAAGACGTGCCCCTCACGCTTGAGTATGATAGTCCTAGCTTTTGGATTGTGTATCAGCTCATAACCATCTGCCAGGTTAGCCTCAAGTTCAGATAGATCTTCATCTTTCACTCTGGTTATTAGAACATATCCGTTAACTTCTGCCTTCGCCAGTGCAAGCCTTCTCACATCTTCAGGAGTTTTATCCTGTGCCAAAATCGCTTCTGGTGCTCCGGCTCTATGTTCCCTGTTCACATCAAGCCGAGCGACGTCTGCCACCTTTTTTATGTTCAGTACCCTCAGTTTATTCTTGGCAGTAGCTATGTCAATTTCTCCCTTCAAGAGACGTCGCAGGATATCATCCACTGCTTATGCACCGCCTGCTCTGCTTATGCACCGCCAAAGTAATAATACACCCTAGGTCCAGTATCCAGATTTGCTAGCAATTGGAAACAACGTCCAGTCTTCAACAGTTGGGAGACCTCACTATCTGGATCATTGAGATCCCCAAAGTGTCTGGCACGAACAGGACATGCTACCACGCAAGCAGGCCTAAATCCATCTGCTGTCCTGTGTCCACAAAGAGTGCATTTCTCTACTTTACCGACTTGGCGCAAAGGCACATCGGATTCCCTAACACGCGGTTTCCCTTCGACAATATCACATAGATCAAGAGGTCCTTCACGCTCAAAAGGCGCATCAAGCGCAGAACATGGCTCTGGATCTGCCTCATTAAATGATCTTGCCCCATAGGGACATGCCTTTACACAGATTTGATCTCCGATGCATTTATCATAATCTATCAAGACACGACCGTCATCGTTTATGTAGGATGCTCCTGTTGGGCAAACCTCCACACATGGAGGATTCTCACAGTGCATGCATTGCATAGGCATAAACCATCGCCCTTGTTGGGTGTTCCATTCCCAAGGGCTCATGTTATCCTGTAGGTTAGATGAGTCCTGACGGAGTTTCGCGTAACCATGAAACACATCTTTAGGAGTGTCTGATTTACCGAGGTCCATCTCGAATATTTTTATACGCTGCACATCAGCTGACGTATTATTCTCATTGTTACAGGCTCGTACGCACTGTCCACACCCTATACATCGCCCTACATCTACCACCATTGCAGGTCTAGCACCACTGCCACTATCTGGTTTTGACTCTGCTTGAGCCAGTACCTTGGTGGATTGTCCAGGGAGAATTACTGATGCTCCGGCAAGCCCAGCAAGCTTTAGGAAGTCCCTTCTATCAAGTTTATCAAGCAATTTGTTCATATACATCCCCCAGTCCTAATTCTTCCATTTTAGCCTTCGTTGGGATTCCTGTCTGTATATCCCAGCCCCTTAGCCTGTAGTATTCATCCTTCAATTGTTCCCATTTCTCCCGGTCTACCGGTGGACTGCCCCATGCAGCAGGAAGTTCGAATAAATAGTCAGGCAGGGTATCATCCTCTCTTCTGCGACCGTTTCTGACCATTATGGCTCTCTGCAGGTTCCATATTCTTTCACCCGCCTTGAGCATATCTGCCTCAGTCACGTCAATCCCTGTAACCGCTGAGAACAACTTGCTCTCGACACTTGTATCACCTATGTACTTCCGCTCCTCAAGCGGACTTGATACAATGGGATACACCCAATCACAAAGCCCCAAAGTACTTTTCAAAGAGGATCTGTCCTGATCTAATATCGCTGCCATTGCCTCGGCAGAACAGTACTTAGAATCACCCATCGGCTGTGCAGCGTCACCTGAATAGTAAGCATATTCTGCTGCGACCTTTTGCTCCTCGAGGCTTAAGCCACTCCAGTGCACAAGTCCTATGTGGCTATGCTTATCATGAAATGGGTCTCGATCGTCCATAGCCCAAAGCAATCCGCTCACTATATAATCACGTGCATCGTAATGGATGCTCATGCCATGACCCCCATAGGATGCTCCACCCTTGGCTTCATCCTTCATCACGCTGTCTAGCACTCCAAGCTTTTCAGCAACCCTTGGCACGCCCTCTGCAAGGGTATCTCCGAAACCTTTTCTGTAGGCAATACTTTCGAGTAGGGGCACTATGAAATCACGCCCAGGCCATTCATCAAAAGCAATGCCAGAATCTTCTGGGTTTATAACTCCGTCCTCGTTCAGCTTCTGCAACCAAGGAATCATATAGAGCAGTTCATAAACATTTATTCCCAACTTGTCATGAAGAAGTTTCACTTCGTAGGCTACGTCGTCCATCCATCCTGAAAGCCATGCATAATACCATTGCATGCAATGGATCTCAGTGCCACCCAGCGGATGCTTACAATATACGTAATCACCCACCGGACAGGAAGCACAAGCAACTTCTTTAGCCCAGTGCTTTTGTAAAAATTGCATGGCTCCGGGATTTCCTGGAGCAGTGCTACGATACCTAAAGGGTATTCTATTAACTTCATGTGGATCTATTTCTTTGTCAACCCATAGTATCGATTTTTGCGTAGCACTCATTATCGTTGCAAGAGTTTTCACGTATTCCAGCAGTTTTAACAGTTCATCAGGTCTCGCTACTCCAACTCCACCTGTACCTCTTACAGCCAGAGCTTTCAAGTTTTTGGAGCCCATAACAGCGCCAAATCCGCCTTGACCTGCAGCATGCCCTGTTCCAGAAACGACACATGCATATCGAACCATGTTTTCCCCTGCAGGTCCAATGGTCAGCATCTTATACTGCTTATCGTTCCATTTACTTCTCAATTCATGTTGTGTATCATAAGTGTCCAAGCCCCATAGGAAACTTGCATCGAGTATATCAGCTTCTCCGTCCTTGATCCATAGGTATACGGGAGCATCTGCCTTGCCGTGAACAATTACTCCATCATAGCCGGCACGCTTTAGCTCGGTGCCCCAATCCCCGCCTATACCGCTTTTTGTACAAGATTCTTTTGGATAAGTATGGGGAGACATAGCCATTATGTCAGTTCTTCCAGAGGATGGGGAGGGGGTTCCTGTCAAGACACCGGGGGTAAATATTATCCTATTTTCAGGATCAAAGGCTTTAACTTCCGGAGGGACTTCGTCCCACAGGACCTTCTGGCTAATACCAGAACCACCGATGAACCTATCGCTATATTTATCTGTATTATCCTCTGTAATTCTTCGATTTGTTAAATCAACCCTTAGGATCTTACCTGTCCAGCCATACATTTCTGACATCTTTCATTCTCCTAATATTTTTCATCACCCTATGTAATTGGCATAAATGGCGTCGGCACTAGCAGAAACGTTGTTGTCACTCCACCCACTTCAACCGTAACATCCCTTTCTTCTGGAGCTCCTTCGACCTTTTCTCCCTGGACGACCTGTCCCAGAGATTCAGGACTTGCTGTGGTTTTAGTCTGGTATTTGAAAACGATTTCTTCGGATGCACCTGCTGCAAGAGTAACCTCTTCTCTATCTACTTCCTCGCCATCAACATGAAGGACCAATGTTTGTGTGCTTTCACTTGCCCCACCATTCTTCACCGTGACTATGATCTCCATTCTACTGCCTGCTATTACTCTATCTGGGTCACAGGTTATCTCAGTGACTACGAAATCGCCTATAGATACTGGTGCTGCTGGTGCTGCTGGTGCCGCGGTTGGTTCTGGTGCTGCGGGTGCTGCGGTTGTTGGTGGT
>CAYZWV010000026.1:0-15397 GCA_964482255.1 uncultured Methanocellaceae archaeon | reverse complement strand
GCTATTGCGGTGCCCCCATATCTGGCGGGTACCACGGAGATTCCCAATGAGCCACAACTGATCCAAGATTATCGACAGAAATTAGAGGTAAACTATTCTCATTTACTTGCCTTGGAAGATGAGGCTTTTCGCTTCATTCAGCACGTTGTACGTCGTTTTCCACAACGTACAATTATGATTTCTTTTAGTGGTGGAAAAGATTCAGCCGTTGTTTCTGACCTCGTCCGTCGGGCATTAGGACGGTCAGATCTTCTTCATGTATTTGGTGACACCACACTTGATGACGAAAATACTTATGAATATGTAAGCCAGTTTCAGGAACAGAACCCGTTAATTCCCTTCTTCAACGCCCGTGCTGAGCATGATTTTCATAAATTAGTAGAAGATATGGGGCCACCCAGCCGTGTAATGCGCTGGTGTTGTACCATTTTTAAAGCTGGTCCAATCAATAATCTTTTGCAAAGTTTAGGTGATCAAAAGATTTTAACATTTTACGGCATTCGTAGAGGGGAGTCAGCCCGAAGAAGCAAATACCACAAGATGTCTTGGAATAATCCGGATCGCTTGGGTACAGTTGTGAGCGTTGATCAAGATGCAGAGCTTAATGGCGTGACCGTTGGGGCTAAGATAGGTCAACAAGCAACTGCTTCACCAATCATTGACTGGAACGAATTCGATGTTTGGCTATATATCTTTATGCATGGTTTGCTATTCAATAAATCATATCGTCTAGGCTACAGTCGCGTCGGATGTTGGTTATGTCCGCTTAACTCTGAGTGGTCTGAAATGTTGGCAAGCATCTTTTTCCCCGAAGATGCCGCTCGTTGGCGTGCTCAATTGATCGATTTTGCCCAACACATTGGAAAACCCGATCCTGAAGAGTATGTGGATGATCGCGGTTGGGTTAAGCGTTTTGGTGGAGCCGGACATCCCAATCGTTTTACTGGGCTTGAAGCCCGACACTGTGGTGACATGGCCAATACAATTGAAATAGATATAGACCGTCCATCCAATGTCGAACTGGAGGAATTTCTAAAGCCTTTAGGAAGAATCAACCGCAATCGAAGCCGGCCAACGTTAGGAGAAATATATCTTGAAGGTCGTTCGAATCAAGACTGGGATGCGATTATTGTTCAAGCACCTTTGAGCGGTACTACGTTACGCTTTACTGTCATCAATCCCAAAGACGACATCAATCACTTAATGTGGCATTTTAAAAAGCAAGCCACTAAGTTCCAGACTTGTATACAATGTACTGCTTGCGCAGCCGTATGCCCACATGGTGCTATTACCATTAAACCAGAAATGCGAATCTATGAGATTGATCAAGATATATGTACAGGTTGTATGGAATGTGTAACCCACTTTGGATCAAGGGGATGTCTTGTCGCTGATGCACTTCATGCTGTGGAGTAGAGAAGAAATATGCGTTTTGGGGAACACCAGACATTTCATATCCGCGAGGGATGGCTCTATAAAGGTATGGCTGGCATTGTTGAAGCTGAAGCTAAAGGGCAACTCCCCACTATTTTCTTAGATGATAATGCCCCGGAACGCATGGGTATTGGACGTAATATGATCCGTGCACTTCGCTTTTGGATGCAAGCCACGGGATTAACAACAGAGCTGAAGGAGCAAAGTCGATCCGTACAATACTTAACACCATTCGGTAAGTTAGTATGGACACATGACCGATATCTGGAAAATGAGACAACACTTTGGCTAATCCATTATAATCTTGCATGTAGTCAAGATAAAGCTACGACTTGGTACTGGTTCTTCAATCATTTTGCACCAGTCACATTTGATGACCAATTATTTCTTGATTCATTAAGTCAATGGGTTATAACAGTAGAACCCAGAAAGAATGTGGCTCAAAGTTCTCTCAAGAAAGATGTTAGTTGTTTCCTGAAGACATACTTGCCAGATAAACAGTTGAACACTCCAGAGAACTTAATTGAATCACCTTTGGCTCAATTAAATCTCCTAAGCCAAGTTGATGACGGCCCACAAAAACGATACAGGTTGGAACGTCTTGATCCATCCCGGCTTGATCCGTTAACCTTACTCTATGTAATTATTGACCGCCAAAAACAAACGCGTTCAGGGACAAATCAAGTTAGATTGAGTCAAGTACTGCGAGAACCGATGAACGCTGGTCGCATTTTCAATTTAACAACGTCAGCTTTGGGTGACTTGCTATCCGAGTTGAACAAGCAGCATCCAGATTGGAACGTACAATTTATTCGCACTGCTGGTTTAGACCAATTTACTCTGCCACAGATTGAACCGTTTGAAATCCTAAGACGCTTCTATACTAAACAAGTTGGCGTATCGGAGGTTATTTAATGGCACAAGTAGGAACGTCATCTAAGACGTTTCGTGCTATTTCTCCGCACTTCCAACGATCTATTAATTTGAGCTACGATGCCAGTAACTCGGACTATATTGCTGGCTATATTCCCACAACTAATGCAGCCAAGGCTCTAGCTGTAATTTTGAAAAATGCGTCAGAAAATGGCCGTCAACGCGCCCACGTTTTGCATGCCCCTTATGGCTCTGGAAAATCACTATTAGGCTTAGTTCTAAGGGCAATCGTTAGTCAAGAACGATCTGGCACATTCTCTCTAAATATCATTCAGAATCGTTTAGATCGATCTTATCCAGAAGTGGCTCATGTAATACAATCCTATCGGAATGCAGAGAAACGATTATTACCGGTTATCTTATCGGGTGACGAGGGCTCGCTATCAATTGCTTTGACACGCGCCATCTCGAACACAATGATCCAATTAGGGTTGGGGGATTTACGACCACGTACGCAGTTTCGGGCCGCGTTAGAAACGATAAATCTTTGGGAGCGCAATTACCCAGAGGTTCACCAAAGATTAGATACAATGCTTAAAAAGGAAAACAAAATGCTTCCCGCTTTGGTTGAGGGATTGGAAACGGTGCAACCGGAAGCATTGGCTTTGTTTGAACGTCTTTATCCTGAATTAACAGCAGGAGCACGTTTTGATGCTTATACCAATGTGTCGCTGGTTGATGCCTTTCATGATACAGCGAAAGCATTGCATAAGATTGGTTATGATGGGATATTTATTATCTGGGATGAATTCGGGCGTTTTGTTGAAGCCAGAGCGGGGGAAGCATTTGGTTCAGATGCGGCGCTTTTGCAGACTTTCGCGGAATTCTGCAACCGCAGTGCTGTTGATCAAGTCCATTTAGTTCTGATCACACACCGCTTACTCTCAGGCTACGCTGCCGATCTTCCTACTGAGTACCAACAGGAATGGGCACGCATCGCAGAACGTTTTCAAACACACGATATCACCAGTGATCCAACCATCACCTATCGGTTAATTGCGGAGGCTTTTGAAGCAACAGATGGAGCAGCTTGGCAACAGTTTGTACACCAAAATCAAGATGCCTTTGGAGCTCTAACAGCGAAATCGTTAGAAATAGATCTTTTTGGAGAACTTGACGATACAGTACTACGCCCACAAATAATCGAGCCAACATGGCCATTGCACCCTCTTACAGTCTATGCTTTACCCCGTTTGTCCAGTCAAGTGGCTCAGAATGAACGTACCTTGTTCACCTTTCTGGCAGCTGACGAACCGGATACATTAAACGAAAAATTGGCACATGCAAACTCGGAGTGGTGGCTTGTGAGGCTAGATGCGCTCTGGGATTATTTTTCTGAGGCAATACGTCAAGATGTAGGCCCAGGCGGCACTCATGCTACTTGGTCAGGTGTTATGTATGCTTTAAGCAAACTACCATCAGATGACAAGCTGACTCAAGCAATTGTAAAAACACTTGGTGTTCTCACCATTGTTGGTGATGTCAATGTGCGCTCCCAATCTACAACCCTTGGGCGCGTTGCACCGACAACAGAATTATTGGCTTGGGCAGTAGGTGTGGAAGAAGGTGAAATCTCTTCTCGCTTACAACAACTAAAACGGCGACGTGCCGTCGTTCTACGTCTAGCCGATGGATTTTGGACATTCACCCGTGGTAGTGATGTAGATGTAGATGCTGTAGTATCAGCTGCTATTGAGCGAAATAACCCCTCCCTAATCCAAAAACGTCAATTACTAGAAAGAGTTGCTCCGCTCCCGTTTCACTTGCCACGTGGATACAACCAAGAAAGAAGGATGACACGTTTTTTCTGGGGATTATACCGATGGTCGAAAGAACTCAAAAATGGCATAACGGAAGCATTTTTAAACCAACTCGGGCCAGGTGGATTTGCAGACGGTGTTGTAGTTTATGTTATGGCCACTAACGATGTGGAAAGGAATGAAGCTATAGAGGAGCTGAAAAAACTTCCGGCCAGCCGGGCTGTATATGTGGTACCTGATCGCCCCATGCAAATTGATGAATTGCTCAATGAACTATTTGCACTTCACCAATTACGTAATGATGCCACTTTCATGGAGAGAGATGAACGGCTACCTCGAGAAGTTGACTTTTTTATTGAAGATGCGCAACGCCGTCTTGGTCGTGTCCAAAAACCATTGTTAGACCCAACACAAAAAGCTACGAGTTGGTGGTGGCATGATGGCAATAGTTGGTGTATTGAACATGTAGAATCAGCTGGAGATGTTTCTCGCTTGTTATCTCGGGTATGTGGTCGATGGTTTTCAAAAACCCCGCAATTGAACAACGAGTCATTAAATCAGCAAGATCCTACCGGACAACAAATCAACGCGGTTGCTAAAGTCATTGATGCCCTGTTGAGCTATCAAAACGATTACAAAACTGTCGATAATAGGATAAACATTGATCTCGGGTTGACTGGTTATGGCCCTGATTACCTAATCTTGCGGACGATTTTAGTCCGGCCTGGATTGCTCCAGCCAATTGACAATGAATTTTGCTCTTTGGGTCGGCCGTCCAACGACCTTCTGACAGATATATGGGATGAAGTCCATGCTTTTCTACATAGTGCTATGGAAAGTGAACAAGAAGCAAGAACTCTTATAAACAAACTACAATCTCCACCGTTTGGATTACGACGTGGAGTATTACCCTTATTATTAACAGCGATGATTTGGCCCCGGTTGCGGGTCCTAACCATTCGTCAAAAAGGGAAAACTGTTTCTCCCTTAACTGGTCAGGATTTCATTAATTTATGTTGGCATCCAAATGAATTTACGATTGATGTCGGGCCATGGGATAAACGACACGCAGCTTTGTGGATAGTGCTTGAAGAACGTTGTCAGAGCTTCCTCATACCACAAGAACACGCACATCAGCCGCTTAGCTATCTAAGCCGAGGACTTTTACGATGGTTACAATCGCGTCCACGATATTGCCGCGACACTAATAAAATTTCTTTCGCTGCCCGCCAAATGCGAGAGCTCATTTACAAAGCACAACGTGATCCTGCCCGAGTGCTTTTTTATGAGATGATTGATTTACTAGACGATGAAAGTATAGCTCCTGACGATGAAATTGCTTATAAAGAAATGTTAGCTAGCCAATTAACACAGTTGACAGATGAAATTGATATGGCGTACCAAGCGCTCCTCTATGATCTAGACCGTTTTGCAGAGGAGGCTTTTGCAATTGATGCTCCCACACGGCAATTTACTGGTAAGTCAGCTCTTAACTATTGGATTGTAGGAATTGAGCAGCAATCGGGTAGAGCGCTGGATACCTTTCGTTTTAGTGACATATTGGTGCAACGACTAGTTACAACCATTAAGTCAGCCTTAGCAACTGACTCATTCTGGGATCGATTATCCGAGGCAGTGTTAGGTCTACATTTACAGGATTGGAATGATCGTAGCGTTGAGACTTTCAAGAGTAATCTGCTAAATGCCAAAGAAAGGTTAGAGCGAGAGATATTTGAGCTTTCTCAGACCGAAACTGCGATTGAGCTTCATGTCAATCTGCCCGGAGAAGGCGAACGAACTTATCGTTTTCGGCCGTCAGATCTTTCATCCCATGGTAAGCGCATATTGCAAAACTTCAAGTCAACATTAGAAATTTCCGGTCGGCCACTATCGCCAGATGAACAACGCCAAATTGTATTGGCATTGCTACACTATGTCTTGGAAGGACCAGAAACAGATGACAAACGGAGGCATAAAAGGCAGCGGCGATACTGAGTTTATTTATCTGGATAACGCTGCAACGACTTTCCCGAAACCCGAACGCGTCTATTCCGCCGCCGATGAATTCTACCGTCGCTTTGGTGGAAATGCCGGCCGTGGCGGTAACCCGCTTGCCCGAGCATGCTCTAGCCTGTTAGTAGAAACCCGTGAAAGGTTGGCCACTTGGCTTGATGCCCCGTCATCAGAGCAAGTAATATTCACTTCTTCCGCTACACAGGCCCTAAATCTTGCAATTTTAGGAGCTGAATTGCGACCTGGTGAAACCATCTATGTGACGCCTTTCGAACACAACTCAGTTCTCCGACCCGTTGAACATTTACGACGAACACAGGGGATTGAAATACGACAAATTCCATTTTCTCGCAGTACCTATGCTTGTCAGTTTGACGAATTAGAGGGTGCCTTTCAGGTTGAACCTCCAGCCTTGGTTTGTGTTACTCAAGCCAGCAATGTTTTTGGTTTCATGCCCCCTGTTGTGGAAATCGCAAGAATTGCAAAGCGGGAAAATTCGCGAGCAATCATCATTGTGGATGGATCTCAAACTGCCGGTTTATACCCAATACCACTCAGTGATGGGTTGATTGATGCTTTCATCTTCTCTGGTCACAAGTCGCTTTATAGCCCTTACGGTATAGCAGGTCTCGTGTTGGCTTCTGACTGGCGACCGACTCACTTACTTTTCGGAGGTACAGGTACCCAATCTGAAAGTGTGACGATGCCTGATGTACTCCCATCTGCTTACGAGCCAGGGAGTCACAATATTTATGCGATCGCTGGGTTAAAAGAATCATTGAGTTGGCTTTCTGAAATTGGACGTGAAAGAATAATATCTCAAAAAATGTATCTTGCTTCCGAATTGATACATATATTAGAGTCAATTTCGGATTTAATAATATACATACCAGATAATAACGATAATTGGGCTCCGATCATCTCATTCAATATTACCAGAGTTCAACCTCAATCTATTGAAGCATTATTAGGAAGCAAACAGATATCTGTTCGATCCGGCCTCCACTGTGCACCGTGGTCACATCGTTGGTTGGATACATTAGACATTGGAGGTTCGGTTAGGGTAAGTCCTGGTTTCTTTAACTCGATCGAAGACATCAAAGCACTCGAAGATGTTATTAGAAAAATTTAGATAATCTAAGCGACTACCCCTTATCTCACGAGAGATGTTAGGGGGAATTTATAATCAAACTAGGGTTCGCATAGAACGGTCATATGGTTGACAGTCATCTTATTTCTTTATTGAGCACGTCCATTTATACTCTTTCATATTCTCCTCGTACACATCATTTATTAGAGAGATATGGAGTTAATACCGTTGCTGATTTAGCCTGTCTCCAGGAAAATGAAATATTGTCTATAAAAGGTGTCGGCACAAAGACAATGGAAGAAATCAGGGAGGTGACTCAAAAGTATTTTCGTCTAATTTTTGATCAGTATTCTACGTCGGATATCAACAAAGCACTTAAATTAACACATAGTATAAAGAATCAAGCACCTTCTTCACAAGGAGGCGTAAGCCTAACTCAATTTTCGCTTGATGACTCAGTAGATTTGTTGCCTCTATCAACTCGTGCAAAAAATTCATTAATTCGAGGGAACGTCAAAACTATTAAGGACCTAATGGAAATTTCACAAGATGATATTCTGCAGATTAAAAATATAGGTGAGAAAACTATACTGGAAATCCAACCAATTAGAAGTGAACTCCGTTCATTACTTTATATTAACCGAGAACCATCAAAAATATTTCCTTTTGATTTACCGAATGCCATATCTGCGAAGTTGGAAAGGATTGGCATAAACCAACTCGATGATTTTACGCGGTATACATCCGAAGATTTAGTTCTCCAAGCCAATCTTGCCTATCTGGAATTATTGCAGGTTCAACATTACCTATCTTCTAATGGACTATCTCTCTCTACACGGTGGCCTACAAAGCCCTTAGTGAGCGAAAGTAGTTACCGGTATTTAATACGTATTGGAACCCCATTTAAAGAAATCGGCATTTCTCGTCTTGCCCTCCCTCAGATGTTGAATGAAAAGCTACAACGATTAGGCATAGATACGTTGAATTCTATAGCTTGTCAAAGCAAGATTGTTCTTTTATCAGCTATTGGATTAGAAGCCAATGAGCTGATTGATATTCTTGAAACTAATTTACGGAAATATTTCGAATGGCTGCCTACTCAATCCGATTGGGAGAGTGAGAAAACTAATCAGGGTATCAGCCCCATGAATTTTTTGAAGCTTTCCGAAACAACCTTGGAAGAGGTTATTGATAACCTGCTCGGTACGATCCCTCATGAAAGGTTTCGCAGAGTAATTAGATTACGATATAGTCTTGATGGCGAAAATCGACGAACACTACAGCAAATCGGAGATCGGTTAGATATTACCAGAGAACGTGTTCGGCAAATAAATAATTTTGCTTTCACGAAACTGATGAATGGTAAACACCAAGGTGTAGTCCAAGCTATATATCAATCTGTTAGAAATGAAATTAGAGCCTTCGGTGGATTAATGTCAATGGACCAAATTGGAGCCCATATCTCGAATTTGATGGAAATCGGTGAAGTTCATCTCGATGGCGCTATAACACTTTTACTTTCGTTAGAGCCAGATCAATTTATAGAGATTCAACCGAATAAACGATGGGGATTGATTGATACACCCATTGACTTAATAAGTTCAACCAGTAAAGAGGTAATTAATATACTTAAGAAATACTATGCTCCTCTTTCTTACAAAGATATAGAGGAACAACTTCGCAAAACGCCATGGTATTTAAAATTACAAAACAAGGAATTATTATCAACAAACTTCCTAAAAGCTTGCCTTTCTACAGATGATTCCTTTGATGAAGTTGATGATTATCAGTGGGCACTTTCTAAGTGGAAGAAGAGTAGGACAGATGAATTAGTAATGGCCCTTCGCAAGCTTGGCAAACCATCTCATTTCAAGGATATTGCCAGGGTCGCCAATGAGTTGCTTCCCCCATCACAGAAGATATCAGAAAGGAATTGTATTGCTCGAATACAACACTGGTCAAATCTATTCGTTCGGGTTGATCCTGGCACATATGGATTAGCCGAGTGGGGTCTAAAACGTGCTAGGTTTTATGTTGACATCGCTGAAGAGCTACTCGAGCGGAAGAGGATTCCTATGAGCTTTGATGAGATTTTTCCTGTGATAAACGCCGAAAGAGAAGCCTCACCGGATAGTATTATGTTTATGCTTGGAACAAACCCGCGTTTTTGTTCATTTCCTGGTAATAAATTCGGTTTGTCAATTTGGTTGGAGGAAACTGACAAGAATAGCGCAAAAGGAAATCTTGATGATCCATTTTTTGAAGATTTGAAACAGCGATTATTCGACAGCTAATTAAAATTTAGAGGGCCCAGAAATGGCAATCGGGATTTCAAAAACCTTTCCAATGGATTTAGAATTAATATCACGATTAATGCAATTCTATCGGGAACAACCTGGAGCAAATCCAGATATAGCCGGACATGCAATAGGTCTAAACAGGCCAAAGATAGATGGTTTAAACAAGCTTATGGGGTATCTAAGGTTACACCATAAGCGCAAATTGACTCCTATGGGAGAATTAATTCTAGAGAATGACAGGTATCTACAAGATACTGGTACTCTTTGCACTCTACATTATCTTCTTTGTTCGAATAAAGGTGCCGAAGTCTGGTATTTCGCCAGCAATTATTTTTTGCAGGTCAACAAATTGTTTACTCGTGAAGAATTCGCTCAAGCTATCGATGATGCACATATTGGTAAAGGCAATACCCGCCTGAAAGCAGATCGTAATTTATTCTTGAATGCTTACACCAGCGAGGACTATCATGCCCTACAAAAATTGGGCTATCTCAACAAAGTTCCCAGCAAGGATGGTCAATACATGTGTACGGCTGTTGAGAAGGTTCCAGCATTAGTTTTATGCTTTGCCTTATATGATTGGCGAAGCACAGGTGTGCAGGCACAAACTATCTCAATAACCAATCTATTGACTCTTGACGGTCATATTGGCAAGATATTTCTGCTTCGCCGCGAGTCGTTGACAGAAAAATTAAGGCAAATAGAAGCAAAAGGATTGCTTGGCATCACCCAAGTAGCTGACCTTGATAATATTACTTTTACGCTTATAGATAATCCACTAACTCCGTTGACTGACTATTACCGAGAACGATCATGAGCAAACATAAGCAAGAAAAAACAATATCGCTTGTTATCAATCTTGTTGATAGTCTAAAACTTCAGAGATATAGGTTAGCTATTGTTTGCGGTGACATTTCCACAGGGAAATCTGCCCTAGCCCAATTTGCTAGCGAAAAACTTCAAGCTCGCTATATAAACTTAACCACTGAATTGCTTCCAAGAACAACGAGAGCTGATTTTTCACCCACTTTGGGGGCTTATGATCCAGAAAATCTAGTCAAATATATCATGAATGAATCCGACAAAGTCAAATCATCCATGTTAATAGTTGACCAAATTGAGCCATTGGTTGCAACATTTGGTAGGGCGGGAGCTGTGCAGTTTTTTTACATGATTAGTCAGGCTGAGCCATTAAAGCCTGTTATTCTAGTAACTTACCTCCTTAAACAAATTGAAGAGGCTAGTTTCCCGTCTGAGAGATTGCTTGACTTGTGCGGGAGGGAACTATGACAGAAAGCACAAAAATACGTGATCTGGTATCTATCTCATCAGCCGATCTTACTGAAGTAAATATTAAACGAGATTTCGACGACACACACAAAATTAGAGGATATTTACCTAATGAGGCAAGTCGGCGAACATTATCGGAGATGTTGCCTGGTTTAATGCCAACATCAACGAAGAGGGTGTATCTGATTACCGGAACTTATGGCACAGGGAAATCGCATTTTGGTTTGATTATCTCTGCACTATTACGTAAGCATCCAGATACAAATACTGTGTTAGAAAAGATAAGAGAAAAAGATGACGAAATCTATAGACTCACTCAACGAAACTTGAACGCATGCAAAAAATATCTGATTGTTGTCCCTGATGTCTACTTATATTCGAATGGTTTCAATAATGTTTTGTTGACGTCTTTACAAGATGCATTACGACAAGAAAAAATTGATTTCCGCCCCAAATCTCATTATCAAGCTGCAATAGATGTAATTAACGATTGGAAAGAAAAAGGCGCGCAGAGCAAAGAAGATAATCCTTATGAAAAATTAGCCAAATCTCTAGCCACACGAGGAATAACGCCTGAGATATTGATAGATGATTTAGGTCAATTTTCAGACAAAGCATTGGATATTTTTAAAAGTGCTCACAAAGAAGTAGCCTATGGTACAACCTTCCAACCCGATGCAAGTATTACCCCCACTGAGATATATGCGGAGACTGTTGAGTATCTAAGAAGTACAGGTGAATGGGAAGGTATTTGGGTTATATGCGACGAATTTGGCCGTTATTTGACAACGCTAGCTAAAGACCCAAATAGTTGGGAAAGCACACATATCCAGGAATTTGCTGAATATTGTAAGCGTAGTAGTGAGAATCAATGCCACCTGGTAATCATTGCTCATCAAACATTAGCCGAATATGCAACAGGCTACCGTAGCCAGGAAGAATGGGTAAAGATATCAGGACGATTTATCGGAAATGAGTATTCTCTGGAAAACGTCCGTGCCCGTCACGAAACCGTAGAAATGATCAGCACCATAGTGACCCGGCAAATTGAATCAAATCAACAGAGAGACAATTGGCAAAAAATCAACAAACACCCAGATATTTCATTATTGATTGATGATTTGAGTAATGCAGGCCTTTATCGAGATCAAGAACACAAATGGTTACTAAATACATTAATTATTAGTTGCTTTCCACTTCACCCATTGACAACTTATTGCTTACCGTGGTTAGCACAAAGAGTTGGCCAACGAGAGCGTACCCTCTTTACTTTTTTCAATGATCCTAGTAACTATGGGATCAAAAACTTTATAGATACTGAAGCATTATTTAGACAAGAGCACTTGAATCTTTATACACTGGATCGTTTGATTTATTACTTTGGATCAGTGGCAGAGGGTAAAGCTCAGTACAGGTTAACTATGCGAGCCAGAAAAGAAGCCTTGGCACAAATAGGTAATAGTCCTCTAGCCCAACGTATCATCGATTCGCTAGCCGTTTTCGAAATAGTTGGTCCGGAAAATCTAGGGCCTACACAGGCAAACCTGAGTTTTGCCCTACATTTATCATCATCTGAAGAAGCCGAAGCAAAAGAACTACTAGTAGAACTCTCAGATAAAAAGATCATCCGCTCTCGCGCAAGTGGTTTTTATGAACTTCGAAGGCGTAGCGGGGAATTTGATTTAAAAGAGGCAATTCGAGAAACAAAAGATGAACTTCGTTCTACCTTCAACCTGCTTGATAGTTTAGAAGAAATTGTGGTTCCCATAACGAAGCTTTCCCCGATTCAGGCAAGATCCTACGAAAAAAAACACTTCGTCAGTCGTTCTGCAATTCGGGAACTAGCAACATATCAGAGTTTGTCCAATCCTAAAGAATTTTTAGACAGGATTGCGAGCTGGTATGAATCCGATCGAAAAAAATACGAAGCAGATGCCCTAATTCTATACATTATTGCTGAAGAATCTGATGAGCTTGAGCAAGCTCAAAAATATGTGGCTATGGAACCATGTCAGCATGCTCAATTCGTTGTTGCTATTCCTAAAGAGCCTGTACAATTGACGGAAATTATGCTAGAGGTAGTGGCCGCTAGACTAGTAAGAGAGAGATTGTCTGCCAATCCAAATAAAGAAGAAGCTGACATTGAAGAGTTAGACCAGATCATCGTTGATGATTTGGCAATTGTAAACAAGAAGCTAGAAGGTTTAATACAAGCCGATAAGCTGGTTTGGTGTTGTAACGGCGATACAACAACGGGAATAGAAAAAGGCGGAGAGGAAGAATACATATCTACCCTATTACTTAATTGTTTTTCGAAAACCCCTCCTGTTAGGGATGTTGCTACCGTAAATGTACCAACAGGCAAGGACACTGGGAAAAAATACCGATTTGAAGCAATGACACAACTTCTTGAGCATAAAGGTAACATAACCATCAAGAAGACAGGAGGAACAGCTGTTGATCGCATCCTCCGCACCTGCTTACAAGATACAGAAGTTTTGGAAAAAAGAGAAGATAAGGGAGCGTACGCTGACTATAATGTTCGTTCAAAGCTCCCCGGGGACTCTACCTTACACGAAATATGGCAGGTTTTAAAAAACGAATTCTTTAAGTTAGAACAGCCAATTGAATTAGAAAAGATCATTCTCAAGTTGTTATCCCCTCCTTATGGTCTAAGTAACCAACTCACTGAAATCTTATTGGCAGCATTTTTTAGAAACTGTCTTGATGAATTCGTTATCTATGAGGGTTATAAAAAATCTAAGAAAACGCAGGATTCCAGCCTGCTTACCAGGATTAGTCTAAATGCTCCAACAATTGCTTCAATCGTTGCCACTCCTATTGATTATGTAGCAATTTATTATGAGGTTCGTCCTGCTGAACGAAACTATGTTAATGGAATCATTGAAATAGTTGCTGAAGGAGGAGAAAGCGTTGGTGAGATGGGAGTCTGGGAACGTGGACGTGACGCGCTTATAGATTGGTTCAAAAAATTACCTCCGATTACCACTAGTGCTAAATCGTACCAAACTGAAAATACTATTGAACTCATTAGTCTTTTAAATGATCCCGTTATCCAACAAGATGCTAAGGAACTTTTCCGAACACGATTACCTGCCGCTCTAAGCCTAACTATAGTTTCACCCCCCTTTCTTACGGAAGATGAAGCCGTGAATCTAGTTGAAAGGTTTGAGGCATGTTATGTTGAGCTAATGAACTACGCCGAGACCCAGGCCCAGGTATTCATTAATAAATTGGCAGAAATATTTGGGATTGAAGGTAGCACACGGGAGGATCTAGCAATTGCTACCAGGAATTGGTACAATTCTAAATTGTCTGAGAGTCAACGACTACACACCTTCCCAGGTGATGCAGGATATTTGAAAAAATCTGTTGAGGCCGAGGGGGCCATCGAACAACGGTTATTAGTTAACTTACCCAACTCAATGGGTATTGGCCCTTATCAAAATTGGACAGAAGCATCTACTTCTAGCTTATTCCTAGTAAAAGTCGAATTAGCTAAAAATGAGATTGAAGTGTGGCAACCTCAAACATTTATTCCGAGAATATCAAATGGTGGTGCTACAACATCCGACCCTATTGAAACAACAAAGGGTAAGATCAAAATGTTACTGACGTCTTCAGAGCTTTCATTGGATGAACAAAGACAAATACTAGAGGAATTGTTAGACGAATTTGGGCAATGATCACCATACACACAAATCTTTCAACGTCTGAGGATATAACGAACGCGAATCTGGTTGTGCGGAGTCCTGAGCATTATCCAATGATTCGACGGCAAATTCAAGAAGCACTAACGAAAAATGGTGACCTTGAAGTATTTATATTAACTCACGTTTGTGATAATTGGTTTTGGGACCTTCTTGATTATCGAGACGATGTTATTCTGATTAACGATGCTCCGGTTGAACGTCTCAAACGAAAACTTGCTATTAATGCTTTGCCTTCGGATTTGGTGGAGAATCCAAATTTGATTATAGAATTAGATCTTTTAGATTTGCCCAACCCAATTGAAAAAGTAGGCAACGTATGGACATGGATTACTCAATATAAATTAGGCGAAGTATGGATCGCAAAAGAACCATCACAGGAACATTTCTCGAAATTGGTGAACTGGTATGTCGAAAACACAGTTAATCCGCTCCTTCAATCTAAAATAGATCGAATTACTCAAATATGGATTGATACAGCCTTTGGTAAATTGCGTAGTGCATACATACGGTTTTTCGAAGACCCGCATAGAAACGCTTATTCTTTAATAACCTGGAGTGCATTGTCATCTTATGACCATGAACTTCGAGAACAATGGTTGGCATCCCAAGGATGGTTTTCTCGAAAAATGGAGGACTTGGCTGAGATGATAGAAGCCCCTACATTTTTACCAAAACCCATCCGGAATAAGTTAAACCTGAAAATCAGTACACATTGGAATACTTTGCTGAAGGAACGCTTCAATGATTGAAGAACACGAAGAACAATTGACAGAAGCATTTCGGGCTTTTACTAATAGAGTAACTAATTCAAAAACGGACATACGAGATTGAAACCGTAATGCT
>CAYZWV010000025.1:0-15922 GCA_964482255.1 uncultured Methanocellaceae archaeon | reverse complement strand
TTTTTATAATCCTCTGGTCTTTATTGAAGAGGGAGCATTATCAAATTTTTTCTTAATTCTTGGTTTCATTTCAATGCCACCTAAAGTTCCAAGCTTACATGAAGTTTCGGCGAAGCAAAAATTTGGGCGAATAATTGAGTCTCTTTTACACCATTTTATCTGCTGTTTTTTGCGGCTTTATTTTTTCAATAAATTGTCCAATTCCTCCTTTTTATTCAAGAATTTCCCCTTCACCCTTTCAACAACTTCCAGAGGAAGGAAAGAAATATCACCTATGTGCCGATATATCATAAAAGGTGTTTTAATCCTACCATCACTATCTCTTTCTGTGACAAGCCTGATATGATGTTCGTAAAAAAGTAAAAGTAACTCGATGTCATCAGGGTCGATAAGCGAGTAGTTTTTATCTAATATCTCTTTAATTCTCAAATTATTACTTTCTACGTTCGCAATGTATTTATTTGCAAGATCTAATGTTTCCTTTGTTTCTTTTTCCAAAATTTTTCTTGTGTATTCTGCAGTGCTGTATTTTTTCTTCACATACTCTTCGTTATAGGCATCATGAAATCTTTTATTTAGCTCAAACAATTTTTCACTTTGGGAGATGAAATAGTATAAAGGGCCATATAACTCTCTTATTTGATCATCTAAAAATCTTATCTTACGTTCTTTTTTCTCAGCACGCTCGGCACGAACCCAATTTAATAAAGCACCTAAAATGCCACCGCCAAGAAAGCTAACTATTAAACTAGCTATATTGAAATATGTTTGACTCATATTTTTACCTCTTAAAAATTGCCGCTAAAAATGGAAGATAACTCCTTATATGTAAACTTGATTCCCATATAACTCCATTTTAATATTATATCCTAACTATTTAATAAAATTTTTTCGCCTCTCCACAAGCGCTTTAATTCTACTCAAGTTCAAATCAAGCGCCATTTGACTAAAACGCCCTCATCCATTCTCTCAACGCTTAACAGCTCCAGTTTCATTGGCTCTTTTAAGCCAATCCCATCTAAAAGCGTGGGTGCAGTCTTGCCACCGATGATCATGTTCCCAATGTAGACGTAGATTTCATCGACTAACCCCTCAGAAATCAGACTCCAATTAAGCGTTGCACCACCCTCAACCATAAGCCGTTCAATGCCACGATTCTTCAATTCCGCAAGTAAATCCGATAATGAGACACGCTCATCACCGAAAGTGATAACTTCTGCCTTTTCTCTCAGCGCAGCGACTCTGTCAGAGGGCGCAGATTTGGACACGGCAATAATCGTTGGACCGCCCTTTCTAGAGATGACTTCAGCATCAACGGGCGTCCTCGCCATGCTGTCCACAACTATTCGAATTGCATTCTTCTCTCCTGACTTCACGTTCAAACCAGGGTTATCAGCTAAAACCGTGCCTATGCCAACCATTATGGCATCCGAACCTGCTCTAAGGTCATCAACTCGCCCCATATCGTCATAGCTCGATATTCTTATTTGCCTGCGATCATAGGTGGATATCTTTCCGTCTGCGCTCATCGCTGCATTAATGAATACGAAGGGTCTGAATTTCATTTTTGAATCTCCTTGATGCGTTCGTAGTAGAATAGATACTGCTGCGCATATCCAGCATACTTGCCAAAATATCGCCCTGCCCATTCCCTAAGTTTTTTATCTGATGTCTTTTCATCCTTTAAATACTCGCGCTGTACAATTCTTCTTACATGAACGTCTACTGGGAAGGCTTCTAGTTTATCTAGAGAGAATAAAAGAACGCAATCTGCAACTTTATGTCCCACCCCCCCTAAGGACATCAACTCTTCCTTAGCACTTTTGTAATTAATTTCTCTCAATAGCTCCAGACGAAAATCACCTTTACATATAAGTTTAGCTATCTCTTTAATCTCCTCTGCTTGTCTTTCTCCAAAGCGAAATTTACACTTCGTCAAATCATCTAAATTTGCTTTTGCAATTTCATATGGCTTAGGAAAGGTATAAAAAAATTTATTTTCAAATTGGATTTCATCTCCAAAATTTTTTGAGAGACTGGAGACTATTTTCTTAATTTTTTCGATTCGATTTTGTCGTGAGCAGACGTAAGAGATAAGACATTCCCAAGGGTCTTGTTTGATTATGCGCATACCACCGTATATGCTGATAGCCTCGTTCATCACTTCATCCTTGTTGATATGTTGATAGACGTCATACAAATCATCATTCAACCTAAAGTAACTCATGACGTCCTCCATATCAAGATTGGATTCCGCTATCAAAACATCCCCTTCCTGTTTCGCCTTGATTACTGAATTACCTACGATGCCTATCCAGTTATCTTTATTTTCTATCCATCTAAAAACCTGACCACATCGCAACGTATGATCGAGATCGAATTTATTGACAGGTATGATATGTGTTTTCATTCCAATGACTTTTTATTGCTTTTGAATCATTAATATGCTGGTGTTCTGGAATGTTTCCCGAAAGAGGTTTGACATTGAGAATCATCTCGGATGCTGTGTGAGATATCATGATCGAGAGGTGATATTACGAGCCAACAATATATGTGTTTCGAAGAGAGTGTTAAAACAGAGCCTCTTCTAGATACGCCTGTCTTGGTCGTTAAAAATGAAATAAAAACATTGGTCATTGCAGACCTCCACATTGGGATAGAGTATGAGCTCTATAAAAGTGGAATTATGATTCCAAGCCAAACCCAGAAACAACTGGCAAAATTAGTTAATTATATTGAAAAAATAGACCCTGACAGAATCCTCTTACTCGGAGATGTGAAGCACAACGTACCCCTAATTTCATATCAAGAGAGGGGAGATGTCCCCAAATTCTTGGGAGAGCTGGCAAAACTCGCACCAATAGATATAGTTCCTGGAAACCATGATGGAAATCTGGGCTTTTTGATCCCAAAGGGCGCTGATATCACAATCCATAGTTCAAGAGGTTTCCTTAGAGAAGGGATAGGATATTTTCATGGACATACTTGGCCATCTGCTAACATATTATCCGCAAAACACGTTGTGATGGCACACAATCATCCAGCAGTGCGGTTTACAGACAAACTGGGCCATAGAAGCATTTTGCCAGTATGGATTAGAGCGGATTTTGATGAGAACGTCATAAGGCAGCACTACCCTATTGCAGCTGATAAAAAGATCCCACGGTGCTTAACGATAATGCCTGCATTTAATGAACTTTGCGGCGGAATACCTTTTAACGAGGCATCACATGAAGATTTGCTGGGACCAATTTCAACCTCTGGGTCGATAAAATTAGAAAGCGCAGATGCATACTTACTGGACGGAACGTACATCGGTAAAATCAAAAATTTGAGAAGTCGAAAATGAATGGATTATGATGTCATTGCAAAAAAAATATGACGACAGCATTTGATTATCTGGATTCAAAAATTCAAGAGGCACTTATAGAAAGAGATTTTTTAGTGCCAACTGAACCTCAGGAGCTGACCATTCCTCTAGTTATAAAAGGTGATAACGTCCTTCTCATCGCACCCACGGGTTCTGGTAAGACCGAATCTGCTGTGCTACCGATTTTTCACCATCTTCTCCAGATGAGTAAAAAGGGTATTTCTGCATTATATATCACTCCGCTCAGAGCATTGAACAGAGATATGCTCAAGAGAATGAAGTGGTGGGGCACTAAGTTTGGCATTGAAATTTCGGTCCGGCATGGAGACACCTCAAACTATGAGAGGAGAAAACAAGCGATAAATCCCCCAGATATGCTGATCACAACACCTGAGACATTGCAGGCAATGCTAACAGGGAGAAGACTACGTGAAAATCTAGCGGATGTGTCATACGTAGTCGTGGACGAGGTTCATGAAATGGCTAGCTCCAAAAGAGGGGCTCAACTCGCAATTGGATTGGAGCGACTGGTCGAAGTTTCGGGAGAATTCCAGCGAATAGGACTGTCTGCAACGGTTGGTTCCCCAGAGAATATGGCAAAATTCTTAGTAGGAACAAATAGGGATGCAAAAATTATTGATGTTTCGATATCAAAATTGATCGACTTCAAAGTTATAAGCCCAAGTGCATCAACTGAGGATATAAAAAAGTCAAAATGGATGATGACCGACCCAGAGATAGTAGCTCATCTAAGATTTATGTTAGATCTTGTCGAGAGACATAAATCCACGTTGATATTCGTTAACACACGTCAGTCAGCGGAGGCACTTGGATCGAGATTTCGTCTGCTTGGCGCTAACATAGGAGTGCACCATAGCTCTCTGTCAAAAGAGATGAGGATTGATGCAGAGGATGCATTTAAGCGTGGTGACCTAAAGGCTTTGATATGCACCTCTTCGATGGAACTTGGTATCGATATAGGCAAAGTAGATCAAGTGATCCAATATACATCACCAAAGCAGGTGACTCGCTTATTGCAAAGGGTAGGCAGGGCTGGGCATAAGATAGGTGAGACATCAAAGGGAACGATCATAGCAACCCACCCAGATGACATTGCAGAGGCATGGGCTATAGTATGCAGAGCTTATAAGGATGAAATCGAATCAATAGAACTATATGATGCAGGCGATACGATCGCAAACCAAATTTGTGGGATGGCTCTTCAATTTGGAGATGTCTCCATTGAAAAAATTCTCTCTATAATACATAGATCCTACCCTTTCATGAAAACAACACGAGAACTATTGCTTCAAATCATTCGACAGTTAAGAGAGCAACGACTCATCTGGTTTGATGAGAAGAGCGTAGGGCAAAATCGCAGAACACGACAGTATTTCTATGAGAACCTATCTATGATCCCAGACAAGAGAAGCTATGACATATATGATGTCATTGGTGGGCGCTTTGTTGGGACCTTAGATGAAGCATTTGTGGTCAACTTTGCCGCCCTTGGAGCGACTTTCATCACTAAAGGAGATATGTGGCGTATCGTTGAGCTGGCAGAAGACCAGATAAAGGTGGAGCCAGTTGAAGATCCAAGTGGAGAGATCCCTTCCTGGGTCGGAGAGGAAATTCCTGTTCCCTATGGAGTGGCGCAAGATGTTGGACGTATACGAGCTAGAGTGGCTTCAATGCTAGAAAGTAAAGAAGACGTCACCGAGAAGCTCATTGAGACTTATCCTACTGATGCTAGCACTGCTGAAAAGATGATAAATCTCGTCAAAGAACAAATTAAGGATAACCACCCAGTTCCTACGGATATTCAAGGGGTCATCGAATGTGAAGATAGACAAATCATAATTAACACCTGCTTTGGACATAGGGTGAACGAGACACTGGGTCGAGTTATCGTATCATTGCTAACTGCACGCTTTGGCAGTAGTGTGGCAATGGAAATCGACCCATACCGAATTGAACTGGAATTACCAAGAAAAATTTCTGCAAGACAGATGCGTGATCTTATTCTGGACATAAAGCCAGAGTATATCGAGCCTATCATCGAGATTACACTTAAGAGCACCGCTCTTTTCAAATGGAAGATGGTTCATGTAGCAAAAAAATTTGGAGTTTTTAGTCGCGATACAGATTATAGATTCGTTGACGACAAACTGCTGGATGTTTTCATGGACACCCCCATATATGATGACACAATGAGGGAGATATTCCAAGACAAGTTAAATATTCCGAGAACAAAAGAAGTCCTGGAAAAGATGCTTTCTGGTGAAATCAAGCTTGTTACATCTGTAATTAGCCCAATCGGACTTGCAAGCAGGGAATCCGGCAAGGAACTTATATCTCCAGAAAAAGCAGATAGATCGATCATACTCGCATTAAAGGAACGTATCATGAACGATGGGGTCCTACTTTTCTGTGTAAGCTGTAAAAAATGGAGTTCTCGAAGTAGGGTGAAACGAGTACCAGAGAAACCTGAATGCCCTCTATGTAACTCGAGGATGATAGCCGCACTAAAACCCTGGGAGAGAGAAGAAATAAAAATAATCAAGAGACCTGAAAAATTCAGATCAAAAGAGGATAAAAAACGCGTACAGAGAGTATATATGAATGCAAATCTAGTCCTATCCCATGGAAAAACTGCAGTCATCGCATTAGCAAGCAGAGGACTGGGTCCCAAGAGTGCATCCAGAGTGATCCGCAGATTAAGAGATGAAGATGGGTTCTACAGAGATATTATGAAGGCGGAGAGGAACTATGCTAAAACCAAGAGATTCTGGCATGATTAAACAGACAGCTCAGATCTGAGTTCACCCAATGTTGCAATCCTTTCTGCGAACGCATTATGTTGATGGATGCTCTCCTCATTCGTCTGCCTGATGGTAACGAGGGAATCATCCGGCAAATCCTTGAATTCTTTTACGATCTTTTGTGCCATGATTCTGACGCAATCCTCCACAAATCGTGGGTTTCTATGCGCAGTCTCTACTATGAATGTTTCATCTGATCTCTTCAGCAATTCATATATTTGCGAACTCATCGAACTCTCGATGATCTCCATCAATCTCTCAAGTCGAACCTCGTAGCTATCATACACTTCAACGGAAATAAAACCGCGTCCTCGTTGGTTATGGGTTGCCATCGGCACTTTATCGAGGAATGATTTGATTTTCTTAGGTGGGATGTTTAACTGCCTCATCTCATCGTGGGCCTTCTCACGCATGATTTCTTGAACGCAAGGGCATGTAGTCATCCCAACCACTTCTACGCCGACCGTCTTTCGGGTCTTACTATCCGACCGAGTGGTGATAGCACCTGCAAAAATATCTACGACCTCCTGACACCCAACATTTGTGGTGGGGGTCTTTCGTTTTATTATGTATTCGCTCTTCATCCTGATCTCTGCACGGGATGCATACTCATGTCTATTTAGGAGATTTTGTGCGATTACACCACAGAGTTCCTCTATATCGTATACTGGCGAGGAAATCGCTTCCTCAAGCACTTCATCAATCGCCTCAAAGTTACGTGATAAATTGGCGCCCTTCCTATCAGGCGGCAAATCAACGAAGATGTCAAATGATGAGATGAGTATTATCGGTCTTTCTCCTTTTCGAGCGACTTCTACGAGTTTTTTAACTCCCGTAACGCCTACCCTTGTCAGGTTTATCAAGACTTCTGGCCTTTTTGCTTGTATATCTGGCAAATGCATGATAACTCCTCAGTTTATCATTTGTCAAAATAATAAGGATTGCGATTTGATTTACCTCGTCATCAAGACGGATTTTGACGAGTACTGCATAACCTTTTCGGCTACACTACCCAGCAAGAATCTGTCAATTTTTCCAAGCCCTCTGCTCCCGATCACTATTAAGTCACAGCCTAGATCTTCAGAGGCTTTTAGAATTTCACCGGCTATGTCGCCCTCTCGTATGACGCTCGTGACCGAAACGCCTTGGATGCTATTAGCTGCCTCCTTTACCATCTTGAGCGCTTTACTCTTAAAAGTCCCGGGTACAAGTAGGTCATCAAAAGCAAACATTCGAGTAGCAGATGGCACTACCGTCAGAAGGATAATACTGGATGCAGTACATTTTGCCAATTCTACTGCCTGTTTAAGAGCCTTCTTAGAGCCCTCCGATCCATCATATGCAACTAGAATTTTGTTCATCTGCTTCAGCACCCAATAAAATGATATGTTATTTATGTTTATAGTTTTAATCCACAAATTTATAAGACATATCAATCCAATTTAACATGGATATGATGCACAAACACATCCATATATTTGATACGACACTTAGAGACGGAGAGCAAACGCCTGGCGTTTCATTAACAGCTGATGATAAAATCCTTGTAGCTCGCCAACTAGACAAATTGGGAGTTGATACAATCGAGGCGGGTTTTCCTATTTCTTCAAAGGGCGAAAAGAAGTCTGTTAAGAGCATTGTAGATGCGGGATTAAATGCCAAAATATGCGGATTGGCAAGGGTCAATAAAACAGATATTGACGCTTGCCTTGATTGCAATGTAGACCTAGTACACACCTTCATTCCCACCTCAGATATCCAGATTCAGTACACAATCGAGAAGAATAGAGAAGAGGTATTGAGATTAGCCATAGATGCAGTAGAATATATTAAAGGTCATGGGGTAGAGTGTCTTTTCTCGGCGATGGATGCAACTAGAACGAAATTCGACTACTTGATTAAGGTCTACCAAGAAGTCGAAAAGGCAGGAGCAGATATGATCAACGTTCCAGATACCGTTGGCATAATGCGTCCTTCTGCCATGAAAGATTTTGTCAAAAAAATTTATGATGTCATAAAAATTCCCATCGATGTGCATTGTCATAACGATTTTGGGCTGGCTGTAGCGAATTCTCTGGCAGCGGTAGAGGCGGGTGCTCGCCAGGTACAGGTGGCCGTAAACAGTCTGGGTGAAAGGGCAGGAAATGCAGATCTTGCTGAGACTGTCATGAGCTTGCACTCGATCTATAAATTGAAAACGAACATTCAAACGAAATACTTGGTGGAGACGTCAAGATTGTTAGAGAGGCTGTCAGGAATCCGCGTTCCTCCAAATATGCCGATAGTTGGAGATAATGCATTTTCACATGAATCTGGGATACATACACATGGCATTTTGATGAGGACTGATACTTTTGAGCCTGGCGTGATGACGCCCGAGATGGTTGGACATATACGCCGAATAGTGGCCGGCAAACACGCTGGCAAACATGCTGTAAAACAAATGCTAAACACTGCGGGTCTAAAGCCTACAGATGCACAAATGGCAGAGATAATGGAACGAATCAAAGATCTCGGTGACAAGGGGAAAAGGGTTACGGATGCAGACCTGTATACTATTGCCGAGGTGATAATAGGCGAGATTGCAAAAGGAGAGCAAGCAATCGTGCTAGAAGAGGTCTCAGTCATGACAGGAAACAAGATCACACCAACAGCATCTATAAAAGCAGTCGTTCATGGAAAACCAAAGATTGGCGCCCAAAGCGGAGTTGGACCCGTAGATGCTGCTCTTGGTGCAGTGCAAACGATCTTGGGCAAGGATGAAAAGATAAAGCTACGAGACTTTAGGATAGAAGCCATAACGGGCGGGTCTGATGCACTGGCAGAGGTGATCATTGGAGTGGAAGACGAAAAAGGCAATATTGTGACCTCACGAGCCGCCAGAGAGGATATCGTAATGGCTTCTGTTGAGGCATTGGTAAGCGCGATAAATAGATTGATGCTCAGAAAAAGATGAGCTTGATTCCATGTTGAAATCAATTTTTCCCGAAGTTCTTTCAGTTGACTAAATTGGCTGATTTTTACTTCACTTCATCCCAGGAAAGATTACATAATATAATATTCAACCTGCCCCCTTCTCGCCTTCTTTGCGCAACAATGGTAGCAGTTGCTCCTGTAATTCTTGGAATCTCTTTTGAATTCTTTTCTCCTGCTTTTCAAGGCTTTTGAGCCGTAAATCAAGGGTCTCTTTTTTATCTGCCAACTCCACTTTAGTTGAGCTTTTTTCCGACTTGATGAGTAGCTCACCTACACTTTTGTAGACCACTGCATTGTCGTCCAACTTCTCCAACTCCTCTAACGCTCGCTCCGTCTCGCGAAGTATCATTTCCACTTGGGTTTTCTGCCCAAATATGGCTTGAGCTTGTTGCTGTACTTGTTGCAACTGTGCCAATTGATGTTGGACCTGTGGGGGTAACTCTGCACTCATTTTATCACAACCACCATATCATATGCGATCTTAATAAACCTTAACCATGTGTTTAGAGCAGCCCTAAGAGACACTATATCCTCCGCTTCTGCCCTAAGCTTGATAGTACCACCCTCAAGGGCCAAATTGATATTGGATTTCTGTGAAGGGGTATTTCTTAACTCAGGAATTAGTGAGTTATAGACGATTTCTGAATGCTCGCCCAATTCAATCTCAAACTCGCCATATATCATATCATCTGGCTTTAACTCTTTTGATAATTGTGGGGCGCTCTTTTAAAAGCACCCGATGCCCACAATAGGGACACCTAACTCCGCCATACTCATAGTCGACTTCTACCGCCCGTTTGCACCTAGAACATTTATATGACACAGATTATTCCTCTTCTTCAACTCTTGCAAGGGACCTTTGGAAAGATTTTCCCATGGGGGTTTGAGGAACATAGGTGCCACCAGCGAACATTTTTTTGCATTTCGAACAATACCAAATGCCAGTGCCAACTCGAGATACAGATTTGCTACCGCATTGCTGACATTCATGCGCTGAGCGCATGAGTCCTTCGATGTCTGCGACTATCTTTCTAACTTTTCGTCCATATCTAGGACCTAAGCGCCCTGCAGACCTAGTCTTTCTTCCCTTCTTTCCTGACTTGACCATCAACTAGTCTCCAAGTATTTCTTCCTTATATCTTTTGCCTTTTTAGACACGAGATCTGAAATATGAAAGAGCTGATCAAATGTTAAAGGCCCCATTCCGCTCTTCTGCATGCCGGCTAATGAGCCGTCTTTGCCTGTGATCATAGTGAGAATAGTTGATGCAATTGACTCTTCATCCAAACTCGGGTCCAGTATTATCTCTCCGTCTATCTCTGCAGCTGTGACGGCAACTGGAAGATCATTTATTGGTAACGGTGCATCTTTACCCATCTTGTATCTCTCATTTGGGAGCTTCGTATTTAACAAAGCTGCAATAGCACCCAATGCCGATGCATCCATAAGGTTTCCATCATGGTCAAGCACGTACACATCGATGAAGACCATCCAAATATCTTCGCCCTCCGTAATGCACAGCTTTGACAGATCTATCGCACCAGATTCCCTCACACCACGATCAACAACTCTTGCTAATTCGGTAGCGTTTTCATCCGGAGGGCCCGGTTCGAAAGAGGGTGATGCGATCGGAGCGAACTCCACATTCGTTATGATCGCACCCTGATCAGGCGTATCTGGGAACGGTTTACCAGGCTGTATCTTTATGCCTACGATAACCTGGGTATCACCGATTTTGGCTTTTGCTGAGCCTTCTGCGCTATCTATAATGCCAGTTTCAACCTCTATTTGACGATATTCATCAAATGCTCTCCCATCAACTCGCTTACCATTCTTTGCAAGATTATAAATATAATCTCTTTTGATCTCTGCTATTATGTCATCAGACATTATTAACACCTTCATATTTTGAAATCAGTGCATTTCTCTGAACTTCATATATCTCTTTACAGCCTTTTTTAGCCAACTCGATTGCCTGTTTAAATTCTTCTTTAGTAAGGTGACCATCCATTTGTAATAGAGTGATCTTACCATCCTGTGTCATCGCAATTGGCATATCTGCCTCTCCATAATTATCTTCCTCACCTGTCAAATCGAGAACGACTTTTCCGTCTACTTTTCCGACTGCGCATGAGGACACGATCCCTCGCATTGGAATGCCCGCATCTGCCAACGCAACTGATGAAGCATTTATTCCAACAGTCCTAGTGCCTGCGTCTGCTTGCAGTATTTCCACAAATATGTCTATGACCGACCTAGGAAAATATTCTTTGAGAATGACAGGTGCTAGTGCTTCTCTACTCACCTTAGATATTTCTATGGACCTTCTATCTGGTCCTGGCCTTTTTCTCTCTTTTACAGAGAAAGATGCCATATCATATCGATAGCGAATAATCACCTGAGTAGCTTCCTGAAGATGGCGTGGATGGACCGCTCTAGGTCCATATACTGCGGCAATTACCTTATTTCCACCGAGTTCCATATAACAAGAGCCGTCTGCTCGCTTTAGAACGCCTACCTCCATCTTAATGGGTCTAAGCTCGTCTAACTTTCTTCCATCGAGCCTTTTTCCTTTTTCTATAAGTTTTTTGGGCTTATCACTCATACTTTATTTCCTCTTTCCCTTTTTTTCAGTAATTATCATTTCTCTAACCATGTCCGTTAGTCCAGGCGTATGCGACTCTCGCTCTATTGTCAACAGCGTCTGGATGGCCATATCCATGTCATCCTCTTTTCCATGAACCCATATACGTCCGTTTTGACCGACAAATATACTACAATCCAGCTCCTTTTTTAGCAAATTAATCATGGAACCCCCACGCCCTATCACTCGGGGGATTCTAGTATGAGAAATCTCAATGACTCTGCCATTTCTCAGTGGACTGAACTTCTCCAACGTTAGATCGCCCCGCATGGTCGCATCTATATCCTTGACCTTTGCAATGAACAAATCACCTATGTCAAGATATCGGCCCATATCAAACGGATATATTCTATCCGGATGTTCTGAGATGTGAAGAAGTGCTTCGTATGGTGAGTTGATGTCGATTATCCAGTTTGAAAAGCTGATGTCAACCACTTTTCCGATCACAATATCGCCAGTATGTGGCATATACTTTCCGGATAGGGGGATTACCCTTAGCTCTTTTGGATCCAAGATTCCATATATCGATGCATATACCCCGCCGCTTGCAACATATGTGCCCTCACCCGCCCGCTTGGCATCATCAGAAAGTAAGTCGCCGGGAATGACCAGTTTCATGCTTACCTCACCAATTTGGTCTCAACATTGCCCTTTGTGAGGCTGTTCACCAATGAGTAGAACTCACCTTGCATGCCGGCGGGAATTTTTATTATCGCTACCCATGACCCATCACCTTGCCATTCTTCCTTTACCAATTGCCCAAATCGCTGGATTTCTCCATAGGATTTAGCAGCATATTCAGCGGTAATCTTGATAGCTATGCTCACTTCATCGAAACGAATGGGTATTATCGGTCGAATTTTTTTCATAACTTCGCTGACCATTTCGTCGTCGCTCTTAAAAGGATCAATATGGATACCTGCCTCTTCAATTGCTTTTTCTATCCTAGAGGGGGGATGCGGAACTTTAGTTTGTGGATTAAATGCATTCCTCGTGATTATATTGACGATCCGCTTGCGTTTATTTTCTTGCATCTTTTTCCTCTGCTGAGAGGTGATCTGTATGTCTCCGTGGACGATGATATCTTTGGCTATCTTACACACCTCGGTGGTACCAAAGGCTGTCGTAAGTTTATCCTCTGCGACCCTTTCTCCACCGGATGCATCCTCAAATACGTCCTCTACAGCCAATATTTCCTCGATTTTCAAGTCTTCACCCCTCTTCACCGCCAAAGCCGCCTCTGGATCGACTAAAATTTCGAAATTTAATCCATGAGTTTTATATCTCGCAACTACGGCTTCATCAAGGGTAACCATCGAAACCGCCTATTTTTCAGAGGCATGACGATCGATAACTTGCTGGACGTAACCCTGTACCTCTTCTGATGTCAATTTTTTGAAAAGCTTCACATCTGATTCGATGATGCCGGCTTCTATGGTCTGCGCATTGATTTTTCCTTCTGTCACTTTATATAGTGCTTCAAGCCCCAATAGTATGGCCTCTTTGATGTCAAGATCTTCCCTATATTGCTCCTCGAAAACCTCTATGACAGTATTTCTTCCATCCCCTATTCCTGTCGCCTTGTACTCAAGTAATGTGCCAGAGGGGTCTGTCTCGAAAAGGGATATAGATTCTCCGTTTACTCCTGCTATTAGAATCGCTGTACCGTATGGGCGGACGCCACCAAACTGGGTATAAGATTGCATATGATCGCAAACTTTCTTGGCTAAGGCCTCCACACTGATCGATTCATCATAGACCACCCGGTTTATCTGAGCCTCTACACGCCCTCTGTCGATCAATATCCTGGCATCTGCCACCAGACCAGACGCAGCTGCCCCTATGTGATCATCGATCTGGAATATCTTCTCTACGGACTGGGGCTCAAGCAGTCTGCTAGTAATTCTTTTATCGACCAGAAGTGCAACTCCGTCTTTTGCTTTTATACCGACTGCGGTTGTTCCTCTTTTAACCGCCTCCCTCGCATATTCCACTTGGAATAACCGCCCATCTGGGCTGAAAACTGTTATGGCCCTATCATAAGCCATTTGTGGTCCCATCATCATAAATCACCTTCCGTAAACATCACCATACCTCAAACTTCCATAAATAGTTTCATCACATATTAGATTAAGTTATGGACTATGTAGAATGGTCAACTTGTCTCATAAACTTTTCTGTTATTTTTTTCACCGTTCCAGAGGTTCCTAGGACATGAATTCCCACTCTTACTCCATGAACACTATTGATCGTCGCAAGTGCTGCTCTAGCCATGGATGTCCTATCATGGGCGCATCTTATGATTCCTCTCTGACCGTCAAAGTTGAGAACCCATAGATTGCACGAGTTAGCACCAACGTCTCCTAGAAGCGATGATGCAGAGGACCATATTTCATTGATCAGTTCACTCCGATCTATCTTTTCCGCAGAAAGAACCTCGAAAGCCATATACCTTTTCCTTTCACGGAGTGAGGATGGGAGATTCTTCATATTAACTCTACGCCCTCCATGATATATCCTTGCTGCCTTTTTTCCCTATTGCGCATGATGATGTTCCATGGCGTCTGGCTGAGCGCCTCAATCGCCTCATTCTCACTCATACCAAACAAACCAGCCAATGCAATCATCTCCCTTGGAGCCCTTAAATCGTATTTGGACCTGGCACCAGTGGTGAGCACCATTAAAACTCCAAATCTTCTTGCAAGCTTAAGATTTGTCTGAAAGGCTGAAAGGGCTTTAACTCGAGAGATACCTCTTGCATATATGAGCGCATCAAGATTGAACTCAATGGCAACTTCGTTCTCAGCAGCAGATTTAGCCAGCACATGATTGATATAGCGGTAAGGATGTGCCAGGATATCCACATCTGAGTTTTCAACAGCAGCCCTGTTGACCTTTGGATCGCCACCATGAACTAGCAAAACGTCCACCTTGGGGCGGTAATCCCTGATCTTTTTCTTTAAACCTGAGATTTTATCAACAACGATCTCAACGCCACTAATGATTCCTTCACCAGTGGCTTCACTCCACAAATTCGAATGATTTGTGATGGCGATGGCAGCATAACCATATCTTTTCGCCACTGAAACCAACATTTCAGGTGAGTCCTCACACTCAGGAGCAGAGTGCACATTTAGGTCATAAAAATTTGTCATCTAATGACCTCTCCATGAAAATAACTGCGTTTTCTCTACGAGAGGGATATGAAATAATTTTCATTTTAGCGGCAATTGAGTCTTCAGTTTGAGCTAACTTTATATCACCCTCGTAGGCTGACTGCTTATCAAATCTGATGTAGAAGTTGCAGTCATCATCAAAGTGTCGTTCTAGTTCATCCTTCAATCCCAACAGTTGAGCTTTGGATAAGCTTCTCAAAATATCGAGAAATGATTTACAATATCTTTTCTCTAACTTCGCCTCCAAGACGGCAATTGGGTTCCCAAAGTGACCTTTCTTCATTGTGGTCTCAATTTCGCAGTCCTCTGGTAAAAACAATTCTAGGGCAGACTTTACCCAGGATACATCTTCTGTTGCATGTGCAAACGTTCTAAGCATTACATGGTGAATCATTTACCTGTGCATCTGCCTTTTTTACCAGCAGATGTCTTGCCCCTGAAGGCACGCCCTCTGTTAGATGGATCGCAAATCCACTTTAACTCAGGATCGTTCTGGATGGAGGGATGATCACGATCCATAAGTATTACCTCATACCACTTGCTTTTGCCATCCTCGCCAACCCAGTAAGAATTCAGCACTTCTAAATTTGGATGTTTCCGTGAAGCACGCTCTTCCGCAATTCTTTGAATGGATTTAGCTGGCGTGATCTTCTTTACACCCATGTGAGCAGTTCTTCTTCCAGCATTGAAGCGAGATTTTCTTCTTCCTCCTCTGCGGACTTTGGCCCTTACCAAGATAATGCCTTGTTTGGCTTTGTATCCCAGCTCTCTCGCTCTATCCAACCTAGTAGGGCGCTCAATTCTTTTTAATGTGGGCTCTTTCCTCCATGCCTGAAGTCGATGCCACATCAATTGGTCCACATAGGTCTTTTTTGGCCTTTTATGGGCATCTCTTATGTATGAATAAAATGATCTTGCCATAGGTCTTGCAATG
>CAYZWV010000024.1:0-15950 GCA_964482255.1 uncultured Methanocellaceae archaeon | reverse complement strand
CATCATGAACCCGTTTGATACGCACGCTCTGGAAGAAAGCCTCAGGCTTAAAGACAAATACGGGCTTCGGGTAGCGGTAATTTCAATGGGCCCTCCCAATACTGAAGTTACGCTGAGAAAGGCTCTAGCTCTAGGAGTGGACGAAGCCGTACTTTTGAGCGACCGCGTTTTTGGCGGAGCTGATACCCTGGCAACAAGCATGGTTTTGGCTGAGGCCATCAATCGGCTCGCCCAGAAGGAGGAAGTGGCAGTGGTGCTTTGCGGTCGGCAAACCATTGATGGTGATACGGCTCAAGTTGGGCCGGGCATCGCCACCCGTCTGGGATACTCACAGCTGACCCTGGTAGACCGTATCGAGAATTTAGACCTGCGAGCTAAAAAGGTGAGGGTCAGACGTAAACTCGAGAGTCGGCATGAACTAGTGGAGGCACCCTTACCGGTGATGATTACTGTGGTTCGAGAGATTAACAAACCGCGCTATCCTACGGTGCCAATGCGGCTGATGGCCGAGAGTGCCACGGTGACATTGTGGGACAACAAAGAGATGGAACTAAACGAGGAAACCATCGGACTCAAGGGTTCGCCCACACAGGTACGCAAAATCTTTTCGCCAGAGAGAGATAGGGGTGAGATATTAGGCGATGGCACCAGTAAACCAGAGGAGGCTGCCCATTTATTATTGGACAGGCTGATAGAAAAAGGTCTTCTCAACCTATAATTGATATCAAGTTAAATAAGCAAAGGGTCTATAGATGGAAAAGAAGAAGACAATAAAGAAACCCCGTGGCGTAGCTCGACTCATTCCTGGCAAGTGTATCGCCTGTGGTGCCCGTTGCCAGGCTGATTGCCCCAAAGACGCCATAGAAATGAATGACAAGGGCGAGCCAACCATAATTGTAGAGAATTGCATCGGCTGCCGCAAGTGCCTCGAGGTTTGCCCGGCTGATGCTCTTGAAATATACTATACTCCAGAGGAGCTGGAGATTCTCGCTGAGATAGCTGCTCAAGCCGAGGCGACAGCCGCCCCAGAAGTCGAAGAGGTGGGTGCCGAGAAAGCGGCGGTGCTGGCCAGAATTAAAGAGTACAAGGGCGTCTGGGTCTTTGTGGAGCATGCTGAAGGCAAACCGGCTGGAGTTTCATGGGAACTGTTGAGTGTAGGTGCTGACCTGGCTAAAAGCCTGGGCGTTGAGCTTTGCACTGTGGTCGTTGGCGACAAGATGGAGGCTCTTTGCCAGGAGTCATTTGCCTATGGCGCTGCCAAGGTCTACCTGATTGACGACCCTGTATTTCACTATTACCGCACCGAGCCTTATTACAAAGCCATTTGTTACCTGATTAAAAAGTATAAACCAGAGATTGTGCTAGTGGGTGCCACCGGCTTGGGGAGGGATTTAGCCGGTGCCGTAGCCACACAACTCAAGACTGGATTGACTGCAGATTGCACTGATCTGGCAATTGACGACAGAGGTTTTTTGCTGCAGACACGTCCCGCCTTTGGTGGCAATATCATGGCTACCATTTTGACCGAGCTCAACTGTCCGCAGATGGCCACGGTTCGGCCGCATGTGATGCTCATGCCAGAGAAGGACAGTTCTCGCAAGGGTAAGATTGTCCGTGAGTCCATACCGGTGAAGGAAGAGGATTTTGGGGTCAAGGTTCTGGAGATAATTGAAGGTGATAAACAGGGTGTGGATGTGGCTGCCGCGGATGTAATTGTCTCCGGCGGGCGAGGCATGTGCGCCCCAGAGAATTTTCACATCCTGCAAGAACTGGCTGACGAACTAGGTGGTGTGGTCGGTTGTTCCCGGGCTGCGGTTGAGGCGGGCTGGATGCCGGTGGAACGTCAGGTCGGCCAAACTGGCAAGACGGTTAGACCCAAGATTTATATTGCCTGTGGCATCAGCGGCGCTATTCAGCACCTGGTGGGCATGCAGACCTCGGATGTGATTATCGCCATCAATACTGACAGGCATGCACCCATCTTTGAGGTAGCTACTTATGGAATTGTGGGTGACCTCTTCAAGATAGTTCCAGCCATTACCAATCGTATTAGAGAATTGCAAGCCAAAAAGAGCAGGTTAGTTCATAGTGCAGGACTACTGACACCTGAAATGGAGTAAACTATGGCGCCTAATATCACGATATTTGCCGTCATTTTTGTGGCCTCTGTAGCGCTTTTTGGCTGGAGTTGTTTTCGACGTTTTCGCTTGGTGACCCTAGGCAAGGCGGACAACCGCTTCAATAATATCGGCAAGCGTATCAGGAACATGCTGTTTCAAGCTTTTGCTCAGCGGTGCACGGTTTCCCACGGATATCGTTTTGGTTTAAACCACCTTGTCCTCTTCTGGTGCTTTATGATCTTGTTGATTGAAACTACCGAGTTCCTGTTTAACGGTGTGTTCCCGGATTACATTGACCTTTCGCTACTGCCAGCTGGTTTGTACTATGCCCTGTCCTTTATTTTTGACTTGGTATCGTTGTTTGCTCTCCTGGCAGTGTGTGCTGCAGTAATCCGCCGTCTGGCTTTTCCTCCGTCTTACATAGTTGCGCGGAAGCTTGAGGACTTTGTTATTCTGGGGTTAATCGCCATTCTGATGATTGCCTTTTTCGGCATGCACGCCAGCGAAATTGCTCATGGGGGTGAAGAAGCCGCCAGGTACATGCCAATATCCAGTTTTGCGGCTTCTATTTTCTTCTTGGGCGTTTCAGCAGGAGGCTTGGTTGGCTATGCCAACTTTTTCTGGTGGATTCATGCTATAGCGATGCTCTCCCTTCTGAACTACCTGCCTTACAGCGACCACATGCATGTTCTTACCGCCATTCCCAACTGTTTTTTCAAGAGTCTCACCAAGGTTAATACCCAATCTCGGGAAGAGTTTAAAGAGGGTAATATCTTCGGCGTTGGGCGGGTAGACCAATTCACCTGGAAGGATTTATTTGACTCTTATTCCTGTAGTGAGTGTGGTCGCTGTACTGATTGCTGCCCGGCTAATTTCACCAGCAAGCCGTTAAACCCGCAGCTGGTCATCCACGATATTAAGGTCAACCTGCTGAAAAATGGCCCGTTAATATTCAGGAATAAAGACCCAATACTACCCTTAATAGGCGACGGTCAAGAGCAGGAAGGTAGCGTATCTGAAGAGGTTATCTGGGAATGTACCACCTGTGGCGCTTGTATGGAAGTATGCCCGGTAGCTATTGAACATGTGCCCAAGATTATTGATATGCGTCGCAATCTAGTGGAGATGAAAGCCAAGTTCCCAGAAGAGCTGCTAGCCTTTTTTGAGAGTGTGGAGCAGCGAAGTAATCCCTGGGGTATTGCTCCCGGGGAGCGTATCAAGTGGGCGGCGGACATTGATGCCAAGCCGTTTGAGGCTGGTACGACCGAATATTTATTTTACGTAGGCTGTGCCGGTGCTTTTGATGCCCGAAACCGACGGACGACCTTAGCAGTGGCTAAAATTCTGGATGCAGCCGGCATTTCCTGGGGCATCCTTGGTAAGGATGAAATGTGTTGTGGTAACAGCTTGCGCCGATTGGGTAATGAATTCGTTTTCGACCGTATAGCTAGAGAGAATATCAAGATGTTTGCTGAAAGAGGTGTTAAGAAAATTATTACCCAGTGTCCGCACTGCTACAGTACCTTGAAAAACGACTACCGTCAGTACGGTGCCGAACTGGAAGTCAGTCATCACACCGAGTTAATCAATAATCTACTCAAGGAGGGTAAACTAGAGTTGAACCGGACCAATGACCTGGGTAAAGCGATGTTTCACGATTCCTGCTATCTAGGACGTTATAATAATATCTACGAAGCCCCGCGTAAAGTTTTTGCCTCGGCTACCGGTAAGATGCCAACCGAGATGGAACGTCACCACGATAAGTCTTTTTGCTGTGGTGCCGGCGGCGGGCACATGTGGATGGAGGAGCCCATTGGCAAACATATCAATGTGGCGCGTGTAGAAGAAGCCTTGAATGAAGACCCGAGGACGATTTGCGTATGCTGTCCGTACTGCATGACCATGTTTGAAGACGGGCTAAAAGATAAAGACGCTGTCGATAGAGTACAGGTGTTGGATCTGGCCGAAATTGTAGCCAGAGCGCTGAAACAGGACTGACTGGTATGAATTATAAACATTTTCCTGCAAAACAAGGTCTTTATGACCCGCAGTTTGAACGAGATTCCTGTGGCGTAGGATTCGTATGTAATATTAACGGCCAAAAAAGCCATAATATTATTGATCAAGGCTTAAGGGTATTAAAGCGTCTTGCGCACAGAGGGGCTGTTGGCGCAGATCCTAAAACAGGCGACGGTGCTGGCATTTTGATTCAGGTTCCCCATGAATTTCTTCTTAAAGAGTGTAAAGAGAATAAAATTAATCTACCTCACGCGGGAGAGTATGGAACGGGATTGATATTCTTACCACAGGATAGAAAAGAATATGATTATTGTAAAAATATATTTTCAAAAGTTATTTCTACCGAAGGCCAAGATCTCTTAGGTTGGCGAAAGGTTCCTGTAGATGACTCTCTTATAGGCAAGATGGCACGAGAAACCGAACCTATAATCGAGCAAATATTTATAAGAAAGAGTGAAAATATCAGCGACCAATTGTCATTTGAGAGAAAGCTGTATATTATACGAAAGCAAATAGAAAATAAAATCCATTCCTCAAAACTTAAACAAAAATCTTTCTTTTATATTACGAATATCTCAAGCCGAACTATGTCGTATAAAGGACTTTTGATGCCTCATCAATTGGAAAATTTCTTCCTTGATCTTAAAGATGAAGCAATAAAAAGTGCTATTTGTTTAGTGCATTCTCGCTATAGCACAAATACATTTCCAACCTGGGATTTGGCTCAACCATTTAGATTTCTCGCCCATAATGGAGAGATAAACACATTAAGAGGTAATATCAATTGGATGAGGGCACGAGAGAGGCTTCTTAAAAATAAATATTTCGGAAAAGACATAGAGAAGGTAAAACCAGTCATCGTCCCTGGAGGTAGTGATTCAGCAACTATTGATAACGTATTTGAATTGCTTACATTGTCAGGTAGATCGATGCAACATGCAATGACAATGTTAATACCCTCGGCTTGGGGCAAATATACTCTTGTAGATGATAAGTTAAAAGAATTTTTTAGATATCATGCGTGCCTTATGGAACCATGGGATGGACCTGCTTCAATCGCATTTACTAATGGAAAACAGATAGGTGCAGTGCTTGATAGAAACGGATTAAGGCCAGCAAGATATATCATAACAAAGAACGATTTGGTCGTAATGGCATCTGAGGTCGGTGTTCTTGACCTTAATCCAAATGAAATCCTTTATTCAGGAAGGCTTGAACCAGGAAAGATGTTTTTTATAGATACGGAGCTTAAAAAAATAGTCAAGGATGAAGAGATCAAAGAAAGCCTATTACACGAAAGACCTTATTGTGAGTGGACCAAGAAAAATATAATCGAATTAGATAAATTGCCGAAAAGAAAAAAGAAGATTGAAAACCACATTAACAACGTTCTTCTCGAGATGGAGATTTTTGGTTATACACGCGAAGATTTAAAGTATTTATTAAAACCTATGGGTGAGACAGGAAAAGAACCGATTGGGTCTATGGGTAATGATACCCCTCATGCTGTTTTGTCAAGTAAACCGCAACTCTTTTTTAACTACTTTAAGCAACTGTTCGCTCAAGTAACGAATCCTGCGATAGACCCTATACGCGAAGACTTTGTTATGAGCATAAGAAGCTTCATAGGACCGCAAAAAAATATTTTAGAAGAAATACCTGACCACGCGATGAAGCTTGATGTCAGAGAACCTATTTTGACAAACAGCGAGCTAGACAAGATAAAGCATATAAATAGGAAAGGCTTCAAAACCAAGACCTTATCTTTACTTTTTGATATACGTAAAAAGGGCTCTTTTATGAAAGCTCTCGATCGTATATGCAAGCAGGCAGAGCATGCAATCAAAGAAAAATACTCTTTTATTATATTAAGCGATAAGGGGGTGAATAAAAATTACGCTGCATTGCCTTCGCTTATGGCAATGGGATGCGTGCAACATCATCTGGTTCAAAAAGCCATGCGTACGCAGATCAGCATAATTATAGAGAGCGCAGAGCCAAGAGAAGTTCACCATTTTGCTCTTTTATTCGGATACGGAGCAGACTGCATAAATCCTTATCTAGCATATGAAGCCCTGCGACATCTTATCCATCTAGGGGAACTAAATATATCAACTAATGAGGCTGTAAGAAATTATAGAAAAGCCATTAATAAAGGCATACTCAAAATACTGTCAAAAATGGGCATTTCCACCATAAGAAGTTACCGGGGTGCCCAGATATTTGAGGCATTAGGACTGGATCATCATGTGATAGATAAATGTTTTGCTGGTACTGCATCGCGCATAGGTGGTGCCGGTTTTGAAGTAATTCAAGAAGAAACGATTAAAAGGCATATAAAAGCATTTTCAGATATAGAAAAGAGTTCATCTATCCTCCCTACAGGAGGGATATATCAATGGAAAAGAGATGGAGAATTTCATCTTTGGAATCCGGAAAGCATAGCAACGCTTCAAGAAGCTACAAGGAAAGGCGACTATGCTAAATATAAAGTTTTTTCCAAGTTGATGGACGATCAATCCAAGCATCCCACAACTATAAGAAGCTTATTAGAATTCAAGAAAACTACTCCTATACCTATCGAAGAGGTTGAACCTGTCGAAGAAATAGTAAAAAGGTTTGCAACCGGGGCTATGAGCTTTGGATCGATTAGCGGGGCCACTCACAAGTCTTTAGCTATAGCAATGAACAGACTAGGTGCTAAGTCCAATACGGGAGAGGGTGGTGAGGATCCATCCAGATTTAATCCTCTTCCGAACGGTGATTCAGAAATAAGTGCCGTAAAACAGGTAGCATCAGGCAGATTTGGTGTTACAACAAATTATCTCATTAATGCTGATGAATTACAGATTAAAATCGCGCAGGGTGCAAAACCCGGAGAGGGGGGGCAGCTTCCAGGGCATAAGGTAAGCGCTATAATTGCAAAAACCCGATATACGACCCCTGGAGTAACTTTAATTTCACCACCACCTCACCATGATATCTATTCAATCGAGGATTTAGCACAATTAATATTCGATTTAAAAAATGTTAATCCCAATGCAAGAATAAGTGTAAAACTTGTCTCAGAAATTGGCGTTGGAACTATTGCAGCTGGTGTTGCTAAAGGACACGCTGATATGATTCTCATTTCAGGAGGTGATGGAGGCACAGGGGCATCGCCCTTAAGTTCGATAAGACATGCAGGGCTACCTTGGGAACTTGGTCTATCAGAAACGCATCAGACATTAGTTTTAAATAACCTAAGAAGCAGAGTGCGGCTACAAACAGACGGTCAATTGAGAACTGGAAAAGACGTAGCTATTGCAACCATGCTTGGGGCTGAAGAATACGGTTTTTGCACAGCCGCACTAATAGTTTTAGGTTGTGTAATGCTAAGACATTGCCATTTAAACAACTGTTCGGTAGGTATTGCAACACAGGAGGGGTTACTTGAAAATAGATTTAAGGGAAATCCCGATCATGTTGTTAACTATTTTAATTTTGTAGCAACCGAACTTAGAGAGATTATGGCAACTTTAGGATTAAGGAAGATAGAGGAGATGGTCGGAAGAACGGATTTATTAAAAGTTAACAAAAATATTATTCCCTGGAAAGCCAAGGGGATTGATTATTCAAGAATTCTCTATAAACCCAAAGTGGGCGATAATGTTGGCATATTCTGTAATACAAGGCAAGATCACGGGATAGACGGTGTCTTAGATAGGGGACTCATAAACTTTTCAAAAAAAGCACTGGCTGAAAAAGAACAAACAAAGATACACATGAAAATAAATAATGTAAACAGGGCAACGGGGGCTATGTTGAGCGGTGAAATTTGTAAAATCCATGGTGAGGGTGGCTTACCTCACAATACAATCCATTGTAAATTTGAAGGAGCTGCAGGACAGAGTTTCGGAGCATTTCTTGCAAAAGGCGTTACCTTTGAACTCGAAGGCATGTCCAATGATTATATCGGAAAAGGGCTATTCGGTGGAAAGATAATTGTCTACCCTAATAAAAATTCTGATTATAAACCAGAAGAGAACGTGCTTATCGGAAATACTACATTTTATGGGGCGATAAGCGGAGAGGCCTACATAAATGGTATCGCTGGAGAGAGATTCTGCATAAGAAATTCTGGAGTTTACGCTGTTGTAGAAGGTGTGGGAGACCATGGATGCGAATATATGACAGGTGGCAGAGTGCTTGTTTTAGGAGAAACCGGAAGAAATTTTGCCGCTGGCATGTCAGGTGGTATTGCATATGTTTATGACGAAGATGAAAAATTCAAGTTAAGATGCAATACCGATATGGTAATTCTAGAAAAACCAGGTGATGAAGATAAAAACATTATAAAAACCCTTTTAAGCAATCATCATAGATACACTCGCAGTAGCCTCGCTAAACATTTTTTGGATAATTTTAAAAGTGAAATAAGACATTTCGTTAAAGTCATACCCATAGAATACAAAAGAATTATTGAAGGTGTTAAGGTAGAAGATAAATTAGACCTAATGGAGTATACTGATGGGTGATCCAAGAGGTTACTTAAAACATAAAAGAGAGACTGCACCATATAGACTGGTATGTGAACGTATAATGGACTATGGTGAAGTCACAATACCTCATCCTATTGAAAAATCTAAAGAGCAGGCTTCCCGCTGCATGGACTGCGGAACACCGTTTTGTAATTGGGGTTGCCCAATCGGAAATTATATCCCTGAATGGAACGACCTAACGTTTAAAGGGCAGTGGAAAAGGGCTTATGATTTATTGGAGGCTACAAACCGTTTTCCTGAAATCACTGGGCGACTATGTCCTGCACTTTGCGAATATTCATGCGTTTTAGGAATAAATGACGATCCTGTTACCATACGAGAAAATGAATTGGCGATTTCGGAACAAGCTTTCAAAAAGGGTTATGTTAAATCGCATCCGACAACTAAAAGAACGGGTAAAATTGTGGCAGTAGTAGGATCCGGTCCAGCAGGATTAGCGTGTGCAGCAGTACTTAACAAGGAGGGTCATAAAGTAACCGTGTTTGAAAAGGATGAGAAGATTGGCGGCATTCTGCGGTATGGTATCCCAAGTTTTAAACTAGATAAAAAAATTCTCGATAGAAGATTAGGCATATTAGAAAAGGAAGGTATTAAGTTCGTTACAAAAACTAATGTTGGTATTGATTACAAAGTTTCTAAACTCAAGGAAAACTTTGATGCTATTTGTCTGGCCGGTGGATCAAGGGTACCCAGGGATCTTAAAATCGAGGGTAGAGAATTAAGTGGCATTCACTTTGCAATGGATTATCTTATACAATCCAATAGACTGCTAGAAGGAAGGAAAATCGCAAAAGAAGATATAATTAATGCTAAGGGAAAAAAGGTTATTGTCATCGGAGGTGGTGATACAGGTGCTGACTGTGTTGGAACTGCAAACAGACAAGGGGCAACTTGCGTTGTTCAAATCGAGATCTTGCCGCAGCCGCCTGAATGCCGCACGGATAGAATGCCATGGCCATATTATCCAATGCTCCTTAAAACTTCATCATCTCACGAAGAGGGAAGTGAGCGGCAATGGTCTATATCTACCAAGAAATTTGTAGGAGAGAATAATCACGTGCAAAGAATATCTTGCGTTAAGGTTAATTTTTCGCAAGATGACAAGGGATGCCCTATATTCAGAGAAGAGCCAAACAGTGAATTTGAGATAGAGGGGGACTTGATAGTGCTTGCACTTGGATTCACAAACCCTGAGCATCATGGGCTTATAGAAAAACTTCGAATATCATTAGACAAAAGAGGTAATGTCAAAACTGATAATGCTTATATGACGTCCAAAAAGGGTATATTTTGCGCTGGAGATATGCATAGGGGGCAGTCTCTCATCGTTTGGGCAATTAAAGAAGGTATGGACGCAGCATATCATATCAATAAATATTTGTCTTAGTTGTGAATCTTGTTGAAACTAAAAATCGCAAACTGCATTTGACTTCTCCCATCCTCAAGAATAAAATGGATGTATAATAACTATGGTATTTTAAATTTGAGAGACCCTACCTAAACAAGATTTCATCCAGATTTGCGTCAGAATCTAACAAATATTTGTGATATAAATCCTCATCAGTTTGTATGATAAGCCCATTTAAATTATTTTTACACAATAACTAGATTTATAGCTGGACCACCCCGTAAAGATTAGGTCTATTTAAATAGAGTTAAACCAGTAGCTATTAGAGTTGAAAAAGTGTAAATAAAAAAAGGTGGCTAATTTTCATTTGAAAATTGTAATGTCCTATCCACTCTAATTTAATTATTTAAATCAGACACTCCTCTTTGAAATTCCTTCACTAAGTATGTCCATTCGTCCAATGACAGTCTTACCGCGTTTCCGTCGTCGTCTTTGATAAGAACATTGTCCCCGTCAATCTCTGCAGAAGGACAGCTTCCAGAGCCACAACATAATTGTATTTTTTTCTTCATCACTTTCTCTACACCTCCTAAAATTCACTATATATGTAGGTATTAAAGCCATATAAAGTTATACCTCCTCCTTATTTTTAACTTAAAACATCAACTTTGATGGAATAAAAGTTTAGATGCATAATAAATAAAAGTAAAAAATAGATTAAAGTCGCAAATTTCGACATCGATTCTGTTAAAAACAGGGGGTGAGAGACTTTAGCTCTATAGATTTTGGATTCTTTTTTAGACAATCAATAAAACCAGTGTTTCGGGGCTTGAGAGATCTGACGCTCTTAAAAGCATAGATTTTTACTTACAAAATAAACGCTATCGCCAAGGCTATGCTGCCTACCAACTTCAGAGGCAATAAGAATATGTTCAACTGCCCTTAACTATCGCCTTTGCAGACCTTTTGAGCTTTCTTCTCATACTGCCAGACGAATCATATCTTTGTGCTGGACCAGGTCTCTTTGTATTTGCATTTTTTCTGGGAACGAGCCTAATTTGACCTTTTCTACCCTTCACTTTGACCCATTCCACGCTGCCAGTTTTTCCCATTTCATCATACCTCCATAAACTCTTCGATCTTTTCTTTGAGAATGTTGCTGACGAGCTTCCCATCCACTTTACCTCTAGCTCGTTCCATGATCAATCCCATCAATGGTTTTAACGCATCTGTACCGCGTTCTTTGATGAGGTCTTTCTTGGATTCTATAACTTGCATTATAAGCTTTTCGATGTCTTCTTGGCCCATGTTTTCGAGCCCAAGCTCAGATGACGCAATGGATGCCGTTTTACTTGGTTTATTTGCCAGAGTTCTTAGTACTTCCGGTATTCCTTCTTTAGCCATTTTATTGGCAATGACCATTTCAAATACTTGGAGGAAGTGTTCATCCGTGAGATGCTGTACTGGAATGCCCTCTCTACCAAGTTCTGATAACGTAGCAGTAAGGGTTCTGACCACCAATGTTGGAGAAGTACCCAAACTCATTATACGCTCAAAAAGAGCATATCTCTCAGAACACGCTATCAGTTCAGCAAGATCTTCGTTCAGACCATACTCGCGGACATATCGCCCTTTTCTTTCAGACATCAATTCAGGAAGAGAGGAGTTGATCTTTGCTAACCTATCCCCGGATACCTGAACCGGCAAAACATCAGTCTCAGGATACATTCGTGCAGCTCCTGGAAGGGGTCTCATATATTCCGAGTTGCCATCTGCTAATGCCCTTCTAGTCTCCTCTGGTATGCCTTCCAAAGCATCGTTCGCCCTTTGGATCGCTAAGTTTAGTGCAGATCGCGCTCGAACCTCTTCGTCTACAATCAACAATACACAATCATCTGGGCAAGCACCAATCTTTTTGCGAATCTCAGCGATTTCTGCATCGCCGATCTCATTTGGCAACTCATCTGCATGAAGAGTTCCCCTAGAAAATCTTTTCAATTTATCAGATAGTTCATCTAAAAATCGGCGACCTGGTTGTATCTCATGCCCAATCAGTCCTCCAAAAGATGGTAGTTTAACAGCCAGGATAACATCCTTTTTAAGTGGCTTTTTGACCATCGAGCTTTGTTGAGTACTATCAAACACATTGCTTATATCTACTATATTACCCATTATTTTTTTAGCGCCGCGTTTTCTGAGTTCATTCCTGATATTAAGCAAATTTACCTGTCGAAGCACTTCTCTCTCAATGATTGTCTCAATCATGCCAAGGGTCTGAACTCCCTTTATCTCTATCCGTGCACCTTTTGCAATCGAAACGTTTATGTCCTGTCGGATAGTCCCTATGCCTCTTTTCACTTTACCTGTCGAACGCAATATCATTCCGATCCACTTTGCAATAGAGCATACTTGATCAGGTGTCATAGCCTCGGGAGAAGTTGTGATCTCTACTAGTGGAATTCCAAGTCTATCGAGAGAATATACCACACCATTAACATCCTCAGATATTTTTTGTGCTGCCTCCTCCTCCAAACAAAGTGCATCGACATGAACGACCCTTTCTCCCATGGAGATTTTACCGCCTGAAGCAACAAAGGCGGTTCGCTGAAATCCGCTAGTATTAGATCCGTCGATGACAATTTTTCTCATCGTATGGACTTCGTCTACTGGTGTCATATCCAATAGTAACGCAATCTCGAGCGCCATGTCAATTGCATCTGGATTCAAAGGACCTGGTGGCTCTTCATCATTCTCTACCAAGCATGTCGTATCGTACCCCTTATAGGCAAAGCGACGTTTCACTTGAGATTCTTCTAAAGCAGCCTTGTCGATCTCGCCAAGTTCACTTTCTGCTACCTGTAGATAACGGTGTATCTCATAGGTTGACTCGCTTGCGTTTTTCAACTCGGTGGGACAATTACAGAATAACTTCCTCTTAGTGTCCAACTGTTGATGGATCTCTAATCCTGCCTTAAGTCCCAGTCCCTCATAGTCCACTGATTTCACCTGCTACGTTTTTCCTCATCAAAGTCCTTACTTCATCCATATCTTTTGTACTTCCCAAAATCCACATCAGTTTGACAAGAGCTGTTTCAGGTAGCATATCTCCTCCCTCAATGACACCTGCCTTGAGTAGATCTCGACCTGTATCATATACTAGGTCGCAAATTCTCCCACTAAGGCATTGTGAAGTCATTACTATAGGTATTCCATCTTTAACAGCCTTTTTGATAGACAGGATCCACTCTGTGGAAACGTGTCCAAGCCCAGTGCCCTCAATCACTAGACCCTTATATCGGGAGGCATAGTGATCAACTATGCTGGGATCAGCACCAGGATAAAACTTCACCAAAGAACATTTTGGCTCGATATGATCTCTTATCAGCAACCTATGTTCACCCTTTTTTTTGTATTCCGCAAACGTCTCGATCTCTCGAGTAGAGTAGTCTACTTTCCCTATGGGCGAAACGTTAATCGAATGAAATGCATCTCTTCTAGATGTGTGCATCTTCCTCACTCTAGTGCCCCTATGTATCAGGCAATAGTTGTCAGACATGGTTCCATGCATAACAACTGATACTTCTGCTATATCGCTGGTTGCCACCTTTGCTGCACAGACCGCATTCATGGCATTATCGCTGCTTGGTCTGTCAGCACTTCTTTGTGAACCAACGAGGACTATCGGAACAGGCGTTGCCAATATGAAGGATAGAGCTGCTGCTGTATAGCCCATGGTGTCAGTTCCATGGGTAACTATCACTCCATCAGCACCGCCTTCTATCCCTACGGCGATGGCTCTTGCTAACGTTTGCCAATATTCAGACCTCATGTTCTCGCTTAATATGTTGTAGATGACTTGTCCCTTAAAATTCGCAATCTCTCGAAGTTCTGGTATTGCACGAAGAATATCTTCCACATCGAACTGACTTGTCACCGCTCCAGTTCTGTAATCAACCTTGCTTGCTATAGTGCCCCCAGTGGACAAAATAGTTACTGTTGGAAGAGAAGGGTTAATCGGAGGCGCAGATGTTTTTTTAGAGATGGTTTTCTTTCCCTTTTCAAGAACCTTGACAAAAGTTTTATCATCTTTCTTTATCCCAATATTATATCCATTGTCTAGTTTTAGAACGATAAAATCGTCCCTATTGGGCATCACGATTCCTTTATGAGTGATATTTTCTCGTTTAATTTTGATCCTATCTCCTATCATCATTTCTGTACCCCAGATCTGACGATAGTATCTAACTGCTCCAATGCAATATTTATTTTATTGGTTTTTTGCTTCAAGAGGATTTCATCGCTTTCTATTCTATTTATCCTCTCTTTTACCATACGTTCACATTCATCTGGAGAAGGGCCACCCATTATACTTCGAACTCTGATGTTATTCTCTACGTCAAGCGCCTTATCGATGGCCTCTTCTGTAAGACCCATATCGCTTAATCTTTTTCCAATTATCTTCGTCGCTATAGCATCGATTTTCTCTAACTCAGGTTTTTCGCCACACATAGCTAATGCTCCGACGATTCGATGTGCAGTCCTAAATGGAATTTTAGTTATTCGAACCATTGTGTCCGATAGCTCAGTTGCTGTAATGAATCCGACTGCTGTTGCAGCTTCCATAACATCAGTCTTAACTTGCATCGTATCAATCGTACCTGCAAGAATACACACGGAATCCTTGGTGATTTTGACTGCATTTAGAAGATGTGGGGATACTTCCTGCAAATCGATGTTATAACTGTATGGCAGTGCCTTACATATGGTAATTGCTGACACGAGGTCTCCGCAAACAGAGCCCGTTTTGGCTCTAATAAGTTCAAGCACATCAGGATTCTTTTTCTGAGGCATAATGCTACTTGTAGATGCATATCTGTCATCTAATTCGATGAAGTCAAACTCGGATGTGCTCCATAGAATGAAATCTTCAGCAATACGGCTCAAATCAACCATTGTATTCGCAAAGGCAGATATGCACTCTATGGCAAAGTCTCTTGTGCTGACGGCATCCATCGAATTCTCAACCAAGTTATCAAAACCCAATAGCTTCGAAGTCCTTTCTCGATTAATTGGAAAACCAGTTGATGCCAGTGCAACTGCACCAAGTGGACATAGGTTCACACGTACATATGCATCTACGAGTCGATTAAAATCTCTCTCAAAGGCGTCTGCATATGCTATCAAGTGATGTCCAAACGTAGTGGGTTGAGCATGCTGAAGGTGTGTAAAACCAGGCATTACGGTTTTAGTATGTTTTCCTGCGAGGTTGACCAGAGTTTTTCTTAGCCCAACTATCTCGCCCATTAGATCCAATAGCTCACCTCTTATCGCAATCCTGATACATGTAGCAATCTCATCGTTACGTGACCTTCCCGAGTGCATTCTCCCCCCAACTTCTCCAACTAAATCGATCAGCTTTGATTCGATTGCAATATGAACGTCCTCGTGACCAGATAAGTTCACATAAGAAACTCCCCTTTTCTCGATAGTATCTAGCGCTTTTAATACGGCGGAGCAATCATCCTTTTGAATTATGCCTTGTTCACATAACATTATGACATGTACTTTATCCACGAGTAAGTCTATTTCAAAAATCCATTGATCTACTCCTAAAGATGATGTGAATTTAGCTACCTTTTCGTCCATATTAGACGTTAGACGACTTCGTAGAATATCCTTCATGTCTCTCCTTCCTACACTTATCCCTACTCTAACCCTATATAGTGAAAAAGGTTTTGTATGTTTACAAACTTTGTACAAAATGATGAAGAGGTTTATCTTTATTTTTGTGCTGAGTATATTGCTCCTTTCTGCGGGATGCGTTGAAAGAGAGAGCATACAATCAGAAGTAACACAAGCCCCTATTCAAAGAGCGTTGGTTACTCAGGTTGTAGATGGAGATACTATCATCGTTACGGGTGG
>CAYZWV010000023.1:12654-16116 GCA_964482255.1 uncultured Methanocellaceae archaeon | reverse complement strand
GTGACGGAGAGAGCGCTAGCCCACATAGGAAAAGATGATGTTCTCCTCGTAGGAGGGGTTGGAGCCAATGAAAGACTGAAAGAAATGCTCGACCTCATGTGTAAAGATAGGGGTGCAAGATTATATGCACCAGAAAAGAAATTTATGAGGGATAATGGCATCATGATCGCACATACTGGGCTGCTCATGCTGGAGAGCGGCGCAACTCTTGACATCAAGGATTCTGCTGTGCGCCCAAACTATCGCCCAGATGATGTTGATGTGGTATGGATGTAGGCGGATGCTACTGTTTTTTAATATTACTTGTATAACAACTGATTCCATTTCTATTTTGTTGGATGGGGCTGGAGAACTGAAAAATTCAAATATGTAAAATTTCGCATTTTCTACAAAACCCTTCTTTCCCCAACTATCTGGCTTCTTAATAATTTCATAGGCAACTCAGACATCATGTAGATTGATGTATTCTTTGCAGTTTACTCTTTGGACACCCGCCGAGACTATTTTAACAGCTTTAGGTTGCAGTTGAATATCAAAGACCCCCCACTCTTTTTTTGTGATATATCCGTGTTTCTCTAAATTTCGGAGCTTCTTATAATAATTATCCTTTTGCAAGCCTGTGATTTTAAGGATGGTTTTGGTTTTATCTCCTGTGGCTAAGCAGCTCAGAATTTTTTTATATGTCTTATCTATTTTTAGTGTCTGTGCCAATAATACTCCCCTTTGTTTACTCTTTGCAGTTTACTCTTTGAAGGTAACAGTTGACTCTTTGAACCGCTACTCTTGGAATTTATAGTTGACTCTTTGAGGCTGATAGTTAACTCTTTGAACCGCTACTCTTGGAATTTATAGTTGACTCTTTGAGGCTGATACCCTACTCTTTAAACCCTACTCTTTGAGAATTATAGTCTACTCTTTGGGCACTCGTCGAGACTAACCCAACTTTGTGATAGTTCGCCTTTTTGAGACCTGTATTGGCAAGGATAAATAGGTAGGGTCACCTCTTACTAAGTAACCTAAAATCCTTCTATATGTTCTGTCTATTTTGAGTATTCGTGCCAATGATACCCCAAAGTCTACTCTTTAAAGTCTACTCTTTGAGCCTCATACTCTACTCTTTGACGAAGTTGATTTTTGAAGTTGTTTAGAAAATTCCAGTATTAAGCGTAATAAAACTGCGCTTAATATAGGTTAGTTTCAATAAATCTGGAGTCCTAAAAAAAATGGAATGGGGCAATTTCTAAACGCAAAAATTTAAAAAGTATTTAAATCAAATATAATAATACATGACAGATTCAGAAAATAAAATTCAATTCATTCCTTTGATTGCTGGATTAATCATGCTATTCTTTATTGGTTATATATTTTTTATTGAGTATATTGTAAAGAGTTTATTACCACCAGAATACCAAATATATCTGTACATTTTTGCAGGATTAATTGTAGTACTTATTGGAATAATAATATATTTTTGTATAAAAAACATTGAATTCAGAGAGAGAACCTTTTCAGTTCTCAAGAAGTTACTTGCAGGAATAAGCAAACTTGGACTTGATGTTTTAAAAAACATGGAAGAAGGAGAAAGGAAAGGTAAGAAAAAGAGAATTCCAATATCTAACAAATTAAAAAATAAAGTTTATGACATAGCTGGTGGAAAATGTCAAGTGTGTGGCAAAAAAGGTAATCTAAAGATTCACCATATTGATGGGAATCCATCCAACAACAGACTTAATAATTTAGTTCTTCTATGTGGAAACGACCATGACGATGCAGATAAAGGAGTTATTCCAAAATGGAGATTAAAACATATTAGAGAAAGATAAGCAACTCTGGGTCACACTTCTTATAGAAAATAGAAATTGCCCTTGATTCTTTGTCTTTATGTATCACTTCGTTCTCAAGATAGACGGACTCTAGATTTACTCTGCGGACGCAGGTTTCCCACACTTCATATGGGTAAAGAGTTTAACAAGGATTTAGGGGTTCGCGCGAGTTGCCGATAAACTTAATATCAAAGATAGTATTGTCAATGACCATAAATAGCTCCCAAGCGAATCTTAAAATCCTCCATTTTACACTTATCTTCTGGTTTCGGAATGATCAAATTTCAGAATGATCGTCAAAAATCAAAATCGCGACTTTCAGAGCCAAATTACGGAAAAGTGGAAAAAATAGAGCCGAACCAAGGCTAGAGAGACTCCCTTAATTAACACAAGATAAGAAATCTGAGATAGAAGACCCGAATATTAATTCCGATATATCGTTATCTTTGTGAACCCTCTTATCACCGTATCTCCTTTAATTCATCTCCTACTGAACTTCTTGAATACGACTATTAGACCTATCAATATTACAGCAATTATTCCTATTCCTGCAAATCCCCATGAAGTCGGAGCCGTAGTCGTCACCCTTATCTGGACTTCATCTGACTCAACTTGGTCGCTTAAGCCCGTCAAGGTGAGCAAATAGTCCCCAGCAACAGTATCGTCGGGTATATCCACGACTATGGTGAACGTGAAGGATTCGCGCGGTTTAAGCGACTCTATCTGCGCAGGGGTAACGGATGCGTCCCATCCTTCTGGTGCATCAATATTGAGCTTGAGGCTTGTCATAGGTGTTTGTCCCATGTTTGTAATCTTTGCCGTAAGGGTGGTGGCACCTCCAACAGTAGCACTAGTAAGGAGGGTCGAAGGATCCAGACGTAGATCGTAAGAGCCTATGATATTGGCCTTCAAATCCAGCTGAATGCTACTGGTGCCATCCGCCAATTCGATTTGAACTGGTACTGAATAACTACTAATGTTAACAGTGCTGGGTGGAGTGACTTCAACAACCAGATTTTCTGATTCGCCTGCCTTCAGGTATAGGCTGGATACCTCGACGGTTCCAGACTTGAAAGCCACCTCCCAATCCGTAGGAGGTTCCACGACGGATAGCAGCAGACGTGTATCAGTCTCACCTGAATTTAGTATAGTTATTGGATACTCCACTACACCGCCCGCCTTAGCCGTTACTTCTAGAAATGTTGCGGCAACCTCAATTTCCTCCTCGGCCTCTGTTAAGTTTATATTTAGTGGTAGGAATGTGATTACTTTCAAATCAGACGATTCTGCTTTGACCAATATTTCATATTCCCCTATCATCGCAGTAACTGGTGGAGTAATCTCAACGATGAGGTCTACGAACTCACCACTACCCAAAGTCGCTTCTGTCACAGCTTCGCCGTCGTCTGCGCTTTTAATAAAGGTGGTCCAATTGAGCGGGATTGAATCAACAGCTACTCTAAACCGCGTTTCCATACCGAAGGGATTCTCCAATCTCACCTTGAACACAACAGTCCCACCTGGTTCAACTGCCTTTCCAGGAAATTGACAGGATATTACGGAATCATTCGATGGCTCAACCGTTATCGTGAAGCCTAAAGTTGAGTTCGTTTTTCCGATAGAGGTGAGTGTTACGCTG
>CAYZWV010000023.1:0-12554 GCA_964482255.1 uncultured Methanocellaceae archaeon | reverse complement strand
CACACGGCTCAAGGCTGATGAGGAGGATCTCAGAGCCCTAAGCAAAACTATGTCTCCAAGACCTATCTCCTCATCACCTATGGTGATAATTTTAGTCACTTTGACATATCCTGGTTTAGAAAAGTGGATGACATATGCTCCGATTTGCAGGTGATAAATGCTGAAATATCCTTTAGAATCTGTTTGCCCGCTCTCAATATAGGATTCGTCAGAAGAATACACCTCTACCTTGACGCCATCTATTCCTTCACCCTCTTCGTCCGCAACCCTGCAAGATATTATAGGCTCGTCGAGCGGCTTGACCAATATCGTGAAGCCTAAAGTTGAGTTCGTTTTTCCGATAGAGGTGAGTGTTACGCTGTTGTTTCCGGTGGATGTTGAAGGAATCCTGGCTTCTAATTGTAGGCTGAGTTTTGAGTCAGATGATAGGTATACTTTTGTAACCTCGCCGGTTTCATCCAAGATCCTCGTTGACCAGCCCTCAGGTTTAGATACCAAGAATTCTACTACTTCTGGCTCCTCGCCGATATTGCTGACCGTGAAGGGAAGTAGCACTTTGTCCCCGGGGCTTTCCACACGGCTCAAGGCTGATGAGGAGGATCTCAGAGCCCTAAGCAAAACTATGTCTTCGAGGTCTGTCTGCCCAACACTGGTCAATGAAATGCTTATGGTATATAGCTCGTACTTTGAATCTGAATCTGAAAAGTGAAGGGTGTATTTGTCGAGTGGCAGACCATAGACAAAGAAATATCCATTAGAATATGTACGCTTACTCTGGACATAGGCTCCATCAGAAGAATACACTTTAACATCAATGTCACTTAACCCTTGGCCATCTTCATCTACAACTCTACCTGCGACGGTAGCCGTTTCCTGCAGTCCCACTACACTAACAGAAAACATTGTCGAGCATAGTGTTAAAATGATCAGAAAGCAAGCAACTACCTTTCCTAAGTTCCTTATACTATGGTTTTTCCTCATTTTTCCATCATCCATGATTTTTCCTTATTATTCTCATCATCCATTCACGTTTTCACATAAAATCAACTGTAAAGCAAGAGGAGGGTAAAGCAAGAGGAGGCTTTTAAGCGGGGGGATGGCGCTAAAGATAATATCCCGCTGACGCCTCCTCTCATTCTATTTCAGTATTCGCTTAGCCTCCTGGCCTGATCTCTAAGCGCATGAAAAATAGGTAGGACGCTGCAAAACAGACCACTAGACCTACTGTTATGGCTGCAACGCTTGGCCAGCTCGCAGCGACGCTCTGAGTCAGCGTTGGCGACCCGAAGGAAGGAGGACCACCTAAACTCAAGCCAAACGCTGCTCTGCCCTGTGTCACACCTAGAATCTGCGAAGCCACTTCGCTGTACAGATATGTCGGAGAAAGTTTTGAGATGCTGTCCTGTAGGACGAATCTCTCCTGCATCAAAGCCCGAAACTCTGTGGAATCTCGAAATTCGGGCGACATTCCCTGACCACTCGGGAAAGGTGCTATCGTGTTCACGATGAGCGAAGCAATAATGGAGAGCATAATCGCGAAGAAAAGCCATGTTGCAATAGATGCAAACGTAGATGTTGACACTTTCTTAGTTAAAACAGAGAAAAGCACCCCTAAGCTGAGCCAGAAAGCTAGGTAAAGTACTGTCAGCAACGAGAGGAAAACGATGCTCAAAGTCTGTCCCAAGGTTGGCCCAAAGCCTAAGAGGGGTATTGCCACGCCGCACATTATACCGATGGTGCCCAGCGTCAACATCGCCAGCGCCGTAGTGCCAGCCAGAAACTTACCGTTTATGACGGCGTCTCTGAATATAGGCTGGGAGAGAAGTATCGAGAGTGTGCCACTGGTCCTCTCGTTATTGATGGCATCGCATCCTAAGGCTAATCCCAATATAGGACCGAAGAAGACCATCAACTGAACGAACGAGTATCCGGATCGAGCTCCAGAAAATATTGCTAGGAATCCCGCTTCAGTGTTATTCCTTATATAGTCTGCTCCCTGATACACAGATACGCAAGAGAGAAGCAGTATCACAACAAATAATATCAAGTAGCGTTTGCTTCCAAAATGGTCTGAAAGCTCCTTCCTGTACACAGTAAATATGCCCGCCATCGAAATCAAGTCTCCTGATAGTATTTCATGAAGACTTCCTCCAAAGTGTACTCTCTGGGTTTCATGAGTAGAATTGTCGCCCCATTTTTCGTGATCGTTTTAGACACTTCTTCAGTGTTATCCTTTGCCATATACACGTATAGCCTATCATTTTCCTTAGTTACCGATGTTACCCCATCAATGCCTTTCAGTTCTTTCAGAAGTTTAGGGGTCTCATTAATTAACTTGAACTCTATGCTCTTTTCCTCTTTTTCCGCCAAATCCTTGGTGAAATTATCTATCGTGTCTGTGGCCACCAACTTTCCTTGACGTATGATTCCCACCCTGCTACATGTCAGCTGGACCTCATTCAATAAGTGCGATGATAAAAATACTGTTAAGCCACGATCTTTGTTAAAGCGAAAGATGAGGTCACGTATTTCCTTTATTCCCTCGGGATCTAAACCAATTGTTGGTTCATCTAAGAAAACGATCTTTGGATCCTTTATCAATGCTTGGGCTATGCCTAGGCGTTGTTTCATTCCACGAGAAAAAGTCTCTACTTTCGCGTCTTCCCATTTCGTTAGTCCCACATCAGCCAGGAGATCTGTTGTCCTTCTCTCTATTTCCGTTCTGGGTAAGTCGTTGAGCTGCCCGATATAGTCCAAGTACTGCTTGGCAGTTAGATTTTCGTAATAACCTGCAAATTCCGGAAGACTTCCTGCAATCTTCCGTACTTCTTTGGAGTTTTTAACCACATCATAGCCACCTACAATTGCGGTTCCAGATACTGGCGTTGATAGTCCCAGGAGCAAAAGGATGGTAGTTGTCTTTCCAGAACCGTTTGGGCCCAAGAAACCGAAGATTTCCCCCTCATTAACCGTCAGATTCAGATGGTCGACAGCTGTAAGGTCTCCATAGATTTTTGTTAGGTCTTGGGTTTGAATCACGGGTTCAGACATTTAGTTTCTCCTTTAATTTCCCTTTTTTATTAACTTGGCTTTGCTTGTCTATAATACCCTAGATTATTAAAGAATTTTTCAGAATTATGCCCAATTCTAACCACAATTTAATTGCGAATTGTTTAGCTTCAGAGCATGGGACGTAACAATCTGACGACGACAAGAATCAGAAGGACATATTTATACTATAATCTAAACTGATAAGCTAAACGAAAAAAATCCTTACTCTAAGTGTCTGGAGCAGTATAGATGTCTGATCGCGTTCGCCAGTTGAAATATTTGCTTGGGTGGCTGATTGCAGGTACAAGAGGCGGTGCCACTCGTGCCCAAATAATTAAGGCTTTAAAGGAGACCCCTCAAAACGCAAATCAATTGACGCATCTGCTTAAAATGGACTATAGAACGATAAGACATCATCTTCAAATACTTCAGAAGAACGGAATAATCACATCCGCCGGAGAAAAGTACGGCATGACTTATTTCTTGTCACAAGAAACGGAAGATAGCTACGCTATTTTTGAAGAGATTATGGTAAAAATTTGGAAAAAAGAAAAAAAGGAGGAAAACAAATGAAGTACCAGATGAATAAAAAAGTGAAGATTTCATTAATGCTGATAATATTAGTATCAGTGGCTTTACTGACAGCATTATGGGCAACCACACAATTCCCGCATTCTCCTCTACTGGAAACCAGGCGAGGTCCTCCACCACCCCCCACAAGAGATATAGAGTTATATTATACACTTAACACGGTTATTTCATCGATCAATGTGACACTTTTAGTCTTCCTACTGATCACATACATCGGTATATACAGGAAGATAAAGTCAGAGTTCACAATTGGATTAATGATATTTTCAGTGGTCTTGCTTTTTTATGCCCTTACTTCCAATCCCTTAGTGCATCGGATTTTTGGTTTCCACGCTTTCGGTCTTGGACCTTTTGCTATGTTGCCAGACTTATTCACATGTGTAGCATTAGCTATACTGCTATATCTCAGTGCCAAATACTGAACATTAATTTATGAGGGTACAATAAGGATTGTTTCTACTTCTTTCGCTTTTTATACTACCTCAAAATCAACTAGAGTGGTTAACCTAAACCTTTTAGACGGATTCATGGCACAAGCATGAAAAATACCCAAAAGCTAAAAGCATTTGTGGCAGGATATGCAGCCTCGACTCGAAAACCAAGAAGTCAAGTTCAATAGGTCCCAAACAGAAAATATATACTATAACCAAGCGATACTTTAATGAAGCTAAATGAATCTAAAGACCAGTGGTGCCGAGGCAACCATCGAATCACGTGATGGGTACGTGTTAAAACAGCGAATACCCAAGCGCTATAGGATCAAAGAAGTGGATGAGCAGCTTCGACGAGAGCGCACGAAGTATGAGGCAAAAATGATCTCTGAGGCTCGCAGATCGGGTATTCCTACACCCATCATCCATGATGTCACCGATTATAATATAGCGATGGAATATCTGGATGGTCCACAGCTTAAACATGTAATCGATGTGAAGCTATGCAAGAGAATCGGAGAGCTAGTAGGGAGACTCCATAGCTCGGGCATCGTCCATGGAGATCTAACCACTTCAAACATGATTCTTTCGCAAGGAAAGGTCTACCTAATCGACTTTGGACTGGCATACTTCGATAAGAGCGTCGAGGCAAGAGGTGTAGACGTACATGTGCTCTTCCAAACATTCGAAAGCACTCACGATGAACATGAGGCTCTGATAAATGCGTTCATCGAGGGATATAAAAAGACGTTTGATGGCGCTAAAGAGGTCATACAACGCGTAAAGTCGATAGAATCAAGAGGTAGATACAGAACGGAAAGACTATGAAAACCGTTTATTTCGTAACCGGAAACCCTGGAAAGGTTAGGGAAGCAAAGGCGATGTTTGAGAACTTGGGGATAGATATGCAGCAACTAGTTTATGAGTATCCTGAACTCCAGTCTGATAACTTGGAGGAAATTGCAAAATATGGTGCAAAGAACGCTGCTATTTATTTGAAAAAGCCCATTATTGTGGAGGATGCGGGGATGTTTATCTCCGCATTAAAGGGTTTCCCTGGCCCATATTCGTCCTTCATTTTCAAATGCATTGGCAACGAAGGCATACTAAAATTAATGAGAGGTGTAAAGAATAGAAATGCCCAATTCATATCTGTTGTCGGATATTGTGAACCGGGCAAAGATGCGATAACCTTTAGTGGTTCTGTCGAGGGCAAGATCTCAGATGGGCCCCAAGGAAAGATGGGTTTTGGTTATGACCCGATTTTTCTTCACCAAAAAAAGACGTTTGCCCAGATGTCCACCGAAGAGAAGAATAGAGTATCACACAGATGTATGGCACTGAGAAAATTTGCAGAATGGTTTTGCAAAGATATTTAACATATGTGAAGATGTATAATGGAGGTACATCATGGAAAAAAAGAAAATTAAAAGTAATTCACCAGAATGGTTAGAACTAGACTCAAAAGAGATTGAAAAGACGATTCTTGAACTAAGGGGTCAAGGCATGTCATCTTCTGAGATCGGATTGATCCTACGAGATAGGTATGGGGTACCAGATGTAAAACTTGTAACGGGAAAGAAGATTACCCAAATTCTACGGGAAAAAGATGTAGGACCAAAAGTTCCCGAGGATTTGGAGAACTTGATCACAAGGGCTCTGGGATTAAAAAAACATCTTGATCTAAATCCAAAGGATGTGCATAACAAAAGGGCGCTTCAACTTATAGAGTCCAAAATCAGGCGACTGGTTAAGTATTATAAAAATAACGGAAAGCTCCCCGAAGATTGGATTTATGATCTAAAAACGGCTGAGATATTGATCTCAAGATAAAAAATGATTGAGCTATTAGCAGAGTCAGCAGAATTGGCAGCAAAAATGCTTGCCAAGCATGATTATGTGCGGGTCATATCGCATAATGATGCCGATGGTATAACTTCTGCAGGCATAATCTGCAATGCTCTATACCGAAGGAATATAAAATTTCATGCCAGCATTATAAGTCACCTCGACGAAGCATTTGTCAGAAAGTTAGACGATATTAAGACTATATTTTGCGACATGGGTAGTGGTCAGCCAGATCTGATTCCAAGCGATGCGATCGTACTTGATCATCACATACCTACTGAAACGAATACAGAGCACCTGCAAGTAAATCCACACCTGGTCGGAATCGATGGCTCTTTTGAAATTTCTGCCTCTGGGGTTACCTATGCCGTCGCTAATTACCTTGGCAATAATATCGACCTCTCTGGCCTAGCAATCGTAGGGGCACTTGGAGACTGTCAGCCGATGGTTGGGGCGAACAAAGACATTCTCGATGAGGCCCTACAGCACAATATCGTTACGAGTGAATGTAGTCTAAAACTCGGCGATGGTGACCTCAAAGAATTGCTCATGTATTCGACCGATCCTTATATGGACATTACAGGTGATGCGGATAAAATCCAGAAATTTCTAGATGATTTGGGCATCGGTGGAAAGATAGGTGACCTTTCTCCAGAAGATTTGCAACTTTTGATATCTGCGTTGATGCTAAAAGTTATGAAAAAAGCGTCTGTAGATGCCATAGAGTCGTTGATAGGCGAATCCTACAAACTGAACTATGAGGTCATATCAGATGCCTCCCTATTAGTAAGGATGACTAATTCATCTGGTAAACTGGGAGATACTGGGCTTGCTCTAGCATTATGTTTAAGGGATGTAGGAGTTAAGGATCAGACATATCAACTATGTTTAGATTACCAAAAAAGGATTATCTCAGAAATGAAAAAGGCAGAGCGGAATATAAAAGAAGGGGTCAAAGTTCGATATGTTCATTCATCTGATGAGAAGATTATCGGAGCATTAGCAAACACCATCATTCAGTACGTAGCACCAGATAAACCCATACTTGTGATGAATGAGCAGAAAGGCAAAATAAAAATCTCTGCCCGAGGAACAAGAAAACTTTTGCAGAAGGGATTGAACCTATCGGTTGCGATGTCTGAAGCAGCAAAAAATGTGGGTGGCGTTGGAGGGGGACATGACATAGCATCTGGTGCAGCCATTCCAGTTGGAACTGAGTCGAAATTCCTCAAGGATGTGGATGCCATCATAACGGAGCAGTTGGGTGGTAAAGGTGAAGTGAATGCGAATGAATGATTGCAAATGCAAAGGTAAAATCGTGACAACCCATAAAAGATGCGATGTCATCATGGATGCCATCAGACCAGATAATACCCAGAACATGACCACCACATGTAAAAATGGAGAGATTACCACCGAGTTCGTGATTGATGGAATAGGAACGTTAATTGCAACCATGGACGATTATCTATTGAATCTGAAGATTGCGGATGAAATTACGAGTGATGACAATGGATGAAACGAAATTTCATCTAATTGGACATTTCAAGTTGAGTGGGGATGCTACGAAGGCAAAAGAGGATGTAGCCAACCTGATTTTCGAAGCGAATGAGGATATTTTAAGAAAAGGTGCGCCTTCCGGGAAAGGTGCAAAAGTCATCAACTGGGACCTCGATAAGAACGCCATCATGGTCGAAATAGTATCGGATCGATATGTGAGAGCGCATGACGCGCTGATTAGACTGAGGAAAGTCTTGGCAGCCTTATTAGGAAAACATCACATTGGGATCAGGGGGATTGGAATAGAGGAGTTCACCATCCAAATGCCATCTGAAGAGCCTCTCAAAAAGAATATTCCGTTTGTAAAAGATATGAGATATGAGGAAGGTAAGATTTTACTTAGCTTGGATGTCGACGAGCAACAAATAGAGAACAAGATCCCGGACAGGATTATCAGTCTTATCGCGGAAAAGGTTGAATCACGGAAATACGGTAAAAAGGAGCATTGGGAACTTTTAGGGCAAAGCAAGGAGAAAATCCATAAATTCAAGGAAGACCCGACCAAAGAGCTGACGAAACGCAGGTGGATAAAACATGGTGCTGGCAGGGGTCAATGGGTCTTTGGACCCCAGATAACAAGAGTTTTCAGGGCTTTCGGAGAGATTATAGAAGAGGAAATCCTTCAACCCCTTGCATATCATGAAATGATGTTTCCAAAGATGGTGCCCTGGGATGTCTGGAAGAGGTCCGGTCATGCGAAAGGCATCTACCCGGAAATGTATTATGTTTGCCCCCCAAAGACGAGGGATCCAGAATATTGGGAAGAGGTAATGGATTATTACAAGGTCACACAAGAAGTGCCCCTGGATCTCATCAAAGAGAGAATCGACTATCCTATAGGAGGGATGTGTTATGCCCAATGCCCCCCATTCTGGGTGTTTTTACAGGGTGAAACCTTACCTGATGACATTTTTCCCATATTCCTCTATGACAGGTCTGGAACATCCCATAGATATGAGAGCGGTGGCATTCATGGTATTGAGAGGGTTGATGAGTTCAATCGCACCGAACTAATTTGGATAGGTACGCAGGATCAGGTGATTGAACATTCCAAGAAATTGCAGGAGCGATACCAACACCTGTTCGATGAGATACTGGATATACAATGGAGAAACGCATGGGTTACACCATGGTTCATGGCACAAGAGGGATTAACCGGCCTAGCAGAGACCAGAGAGGTCGGCACGATCGATTATGAGGCATACATGCCCTACAGGAACGATTGGTTAGAATTCCAGAACTTGAGCGTTAATGGGAGCAAATATCCCGACGGATTCAACGTGAAACTACAAAGCGGAGAGAAGCTCTGGTCCGGCTGCTCAGGAATAGGAATGGAAAGGTGGGGTGCAGCCTTTTTCGCTCAGAAAGGGCTTGACGTTGATAATTGGCCCACCAAATTTAGAAAAAAGGTGGGAGAACTACCAGAAGTCTTTAAATTCTTATAGTAATAGATGGTTTGGCGATAACCGTACTGTACTACTAAATTTCTTTTTTAACAGCTTCAGCACCATTTTTTAATGTCCCGGCTTTCAAAAATCCCCAGAGCAAAAATGCTGCACCCAACATCTCGGCGGGATACAAACCAACTGATTGACCCGCCCTTGCCATGCTGCCTGCAGCTGCAATGATCAAAGTTCCAAGAGCAATTAACACATTAGCCCACATTCGGTAAGAGTACTGTTTTTTTCGGGCGAACCGAACAATAGAATAAATTGCACCACCCAATAGAAATATTGTGCCTGGTATGTTGAGAAATAAGGAACAGATTCTTGGAAATGTCCGTGATTCGCCAAGGGCAGTCCCACCCACAGTGATCCCTGCCACCAGATTTTCTTCCACCAACTCGGTGGTAAATGTGCCATAGAAAAATATAGCCATTACAATTAAAATAAACATAAGAAAGATGTGTCCATAGATTTTTTTTCTAAAAATAAGATATACTACGCCCAGACCCAAAAAACCAACAAGGGATGCTGCAAAAACAATATAGATTCGATAAATATTTGGATCCCATGAATCCGCATACTCTGAATATGCTTCCATGAAGGCGGCAATGGTATAAATTAGAAATCCAATGGACCATGCTACTTGATGTAGTTTACGACGGTCTAAGTATTGTTTTACTAATAAAATCGTAAAAATGGCACCGATTATCCCTGTTACCAGAGGCCAGGCCCAATGCGACCAAAATGCTATCCAATCCATTGCTCACCAAACTCTTTGCTTGCCATTTCGCCTAACTCATTACATTATATCCTAACTCTGCCATAAAAAGATTCTTATTTTTTACAATTTCCCTTAACTCTCTCCACCCATCTCGAAAAATAGCCCTTTTTGTGGAAAGGACGAAGATTAAATTTCAATTAAACGCTTATTTGGACTTTTAAACCTAATAGATCGCAATGGGGTTGATCTCCAAAATTTTATCTTGGTCATTCCAGCTTACTACTTTACCTACACAGGTAATCTTGAGTAATTTGCCTTTTTTGAAGATGCTTTCGCCCGAAGAACACATATACTTTTTAGCGCAAGTAACCTGAATTCTCACATTTGTCTCTTCTTGTGGAAGATGATCATTCAGAGGATGGCTAAAGGATAGTAAGTAGATACCATCATAAATTTCAATGACGGAAAATTCAGTTTGGATTGCAACATATCCAGAACTAGTAGATAACTTTTCTACATTTTGTAGTGCGAATTCCTTCATTTTATCTGAGACAATTTTATCCTGCATGTCTTTAGATATATTTAATTTGTGTTCGTTTCGCATTTTGTCAAAAAGAGAATTGACTTCATTAATTTGAGATTCCTCGAATTCAAACTCTTCTAGTCCAAACTTTACTTTATCCCCTTTAAAAAGGTACTTCTCTACTTTGTTGTACATTATTGGTGGATTCTGTTTTATATCATAAATCTCAGTCTTTTCCTGAGCACTATCCCTTTCATATTTTGGCGATATGACTTCAAATTTGGCAGATATACCTTTCTTAGTTCCTTTACTTTCTCTTGTCTCTATTCGGGTCGGCTCACGTTCTTGAAAAGCTTGAGGATACAAGTCTTTTACCTGACTTTCATCTAGGTAGTAAAAAGTCTTTGGACCCATCCTCATGATAGCATCTTTCTTTTTTTGTGCTTTTGATGCTTTCGTCGATGCTCCTATAAATTTACGAAGCGAGTCGACCAATTCCTCTTGTGCTTGTTTTTTTATTTGTTCTTCAATTTCTAGCTGTCGATTTTTATATCGGTACAACAAAAGGTTTGTAAGTGCACCGACCGTCAGTATGGCAATGAAAATGCTTTCTAATTCAGCCATTCACTCGCCTCCATATATATGCATATAATTTAATAGAATTTTGCATAACCCCTATATCCGAGCTTTATTCGCACATCTCTCGAAATTAGTGTCATGTTGACACTATTTATTTACACTTCTTTAGACTTATATGGGAAAATATATATCAATATTATTAATGTTTTTGCATCTCAATAATAGAAGAAACAGCAAAATATTATTTAAATCCAATAAATTACAACAAGAATAATTTAAATTTTCAAAATTTCAAAAATTTAAACGCAACGCAGAAACAGGAATTTAAAAATCGAGTTTAATATTGGAAAAAACATGAAAAAAGATGTAAACAATAAAATGGGAGAGAAGCAACCGACAGTATGAAGCAGGAGCCCTTTATTATTTAGGCGGTCTAAATTGGGATGTAGCTATCACACATATGCCAATAATTCCTATAATGGTGGCAATACCTGAGTTCCTTTCTCCAAAGATGTTTCCATGAAACATTATTCCTGCTCCAATTAATGCAATACAAATTCCTGCTATAAATTGAGTTAGATTTAGATATTTCCAAGGGTTATCTCTTAAATTTTTCATTTTCTTTTTACCCACAAAGAAGATTATAATTAAAATTATTAACAATACTAGTATTAGAATTGAAATATATGGCAGTTCCATGACATTAGATTATTTACGAAGTTTATAATGTTTTCTTTTAAAAAGGCTCCGAGTAATATTGCACATAACACCTATGTTATATCTGCATCTGCACTGGCGCTAACTCTCCGAAACACACCTGATCCTGCACTGCCGAAGTAAATATATTTTCCATCAATCGATTGCACCATAGGATTGGAAATATTATTGTCAGCGGTGCCTAGGTTGGTCAGCCCTTCATTCCAAGGCAGCCATGAATCACCACCGTTGCGGCTGATGAAAACACCCTCATTCTGGGTGGCAAGATAAATTATGTCAGGATCGTACTTATCAACCATGATCTTGTAGAACTCCTGATCAAGGTTCAACCCGTTGTCGATGGAAAACCAATTGGACCCCCCGTCTGTGCTTTTCATCACCGTGCCACGGAAGACCTCAAGACTTATCCCCCCATTCTTTGAGCAGGCATACATCACATCTGGATCAACGGGGTCGAAGGCTATCGAAAATACCCATTGTTCCTCTGGCCAGCCCTGATCCGACATTTTCCAGTGGGCACCGCCATCCACTGAACGACCAATCCCGTTGTAGGTTCCAGCATAGATGATATCGGGGTTCTCAGGATGGAATACCAAAGATAAGGCACCACCATTAGTCCAGCCGACATTACTTTCCCGCCACCTTTGGCCACCATCGACGCTCTTGTAGATGCCTGCACGAGATGTGCCAAAGTAAATTACGTCGGGTTCTAAAGGATGGAAGAGCAGAGACGTATACTGATAGATCGGTCGGTCGTTCCGGCTGTCGGAAAAGTCGCCAAAAGCATTCATCTGCTCCCACCTCTCATTCGAATCATCGTAGTAGTAAAGTTCGTATCCCAGGCTGCCACACAATAACCTTCCATCAGCAGTTATTGCTATCGTCCGAATTTGTGGAGTGTCCAATCCGTTATTGAAGTCGATCCACGTAGCACCACCGTCACTCGTTTTAAATACGCCCTCTTCTGTTGCCACATAGACGGTGTGGGGTGGTTTGGGGTCAACGGCGATTTGATTGATATGGGTGCCATATATCTTCATATCTGCTATGTTGGCGCCAGTGCCGAAACTTTTAATATCTCCTAGCAT
>CAYZWV010000022.1:0-16137 GCA_964482255.1 uncultured Methanocellaceae archaeon | reverse complement strand
GAAACTAGAAAACGCATCTGTAAATGCCGGAAACATCACATACGGAAAAATAACGGTGGGAGATATAACTTATGATATATCTGAAGAGGTCGCCATTGCAGATATCGTGTTTAGTTCAGACGAGGAAGATAGCAGTGTGGCCGGCGGTGGCGGTGAGGTCACCAACCTGACTCTGGGCACACATACCGCAAGGCTGAAAATAGGCAACAACAAGAGTTATGTCGGCGGTTCAATAACATCTCAGGAGTCATATATCCCGACCGAAGGGACGACTGCAATCTCACTCGGCACAGGCGAATACATAAATATCGAAGCAAGTGACAACATTGATACTGGCATGAGCTGGGTGATGATCAACGTAACCTATGACGAGAGCAAACTCGGAACTAGGAGCGAAGAAAGACTTCGCTTGTACTACTATAACGAGACCGAGAATAGATGGGAGAGGTTGGTCTCTGCGGGTAATCCCTCATGGTGCTATGGTGCCGGGGTAAACACCGAAGAGAACTACGTATGGGCAAATGTATCCCATTTCAGCGATTATGGCAAGGGCGGCGGAGGAGAAGTTCCGGTTCAGGAGTTGGGAGGAGTCTCGATCGCCATTCGCCCGAAGATACCAACCAGGGTAAATGCTTCCTCACCTTGCAATAATTTCACCATAAAAGTAACGAACACGCAGAACTTCGATGACGTCGTAGATCTGGAGATGAGGCTGTCCAATATTCCACCAGAGCGTCAGGTAAATCTTTCCTGGTTCAACTGGACTTCCACTTCGATAGTTGTTCCTTCAGGAGAGAGCAGGTATATAGGACTCATGGTGAACATATCCTCGGACATGAAGGATGATAGCATATACGGCTTCGGTATCATCGCAGAGGCCACGGGCGGATTTGCCGTGGATTATGCTGCTGTCAATATTGAAGACTGATTTTAACGTCACGTCTGAGTTGAGCGAGGCGGGAGAAGGGAAGGTTTCAGGGATAGGAGAGAATTGCACGGGCGATACGGATCTAGCAAAGCAATGGAAACAGGCAATGTGGAGAAGAAGTCACTCACCATTTTGGCAAAAATAAAGATTAGGCAAATATTTAAGACTTGAAAATGGTTAGTTGGATGGTTTATGTTAATACGCCCTAAAACAAGAGTTATTTCGGTTCTTTGCTTTGCAGCTGTGATTACATCCTTAGCCCTGGGCTTCGTCCCCACAGCGTCAAGTTCAGATATTGGTCCCAAATCTCCCGGCCCTGGTATAACACTTACCTCTATTCCTATTGACCCTTCTGCCGGAGACACCGATAACGCAGCAGAATACACTATTCGCGTTACATCTGAAGCAGATGTAACTGAGACGGTAACGCTGAGCATAAACGAAAGCTCTTCTGGTTATAATGTCCTCAGGGAGTACTCTTTTTCTGAAAATAACTTTGATCTGGCAGTAGGTGAGACAAAAAACGTAACGCTAACATTGACGATAATTTATGGAACTACTCCAGGAAACTATACGATTAAGGTGGATGGGTATGCTACATGGTTAGATTGGTTACCACCCGACTATGCATGCACTGTTTGCTATGTTGAAGTGTCTTCAACTGTTACTCCCTCTCCTGCACCTAGGGCATTGCCTGAATTCAATATGATGGGTTTGCTGGCTTTGATCGGGATGTTGAGTGTCGTGCTGGCAAGAGGGATGAGAAAAAGAGAATAAAAATCTGACTAATAGATGTTAAAAGTATGACATGTCAGGCCAAAAATCCTTTACATTTAATGACCTTTAGGTCCTTTTTGAAAATATATGAAATTTAAATAAAATAATGTGAGATAGATGTTTAGTCTATTCTATAAGCACCGCGTTTAAGATTCCGTCTTGCCCAGGACGACTGTTGATCTTTGCCTTGCCCAATTCGGTCTTTATAACCGCACCTTTCATAAGTATATTTCTTCGAACATAGTGTTGATTTGCTGGATTCGCCTCTACTGTTTGGATCTTAGCAACCTTTGTCTTGCCAGTTTTTGGGTCTGTAACGTTAGCAACATCACACTGAAGTACGCGTATCTTGTTGTTGCCACCCATGACATTCAATTTTAATCTCTTGGTTTTACCGATATGTGCTTCAACGCTATCAAGTCCAAGCTCATGCTTCCTTTTGCTTCTTGTCGCTCTCAGTCGACCGCCGGTTGCCTTACGTCTGGATCCACCTTGCCATTTCATAATATCCCTTATTTGAACACAAGTATTTTAATGCATCTGCTTATAAGTGCATCTGTTATAAGTATATAAGTATAAAAGAGGGGAGTTTTTTAGATGGAAAAGAAATTTAAAAACACGACTATCAAGCTAGATAAGGGAGACATAACGGAAATGAATGTAGATGCAATAGTAAACGCTGCTAATAAAAAACTACAGCATGGTGGAGGAGTTGCTGGAGCAATAGTGAGGAAAGGAGGGCACATAATACAGGATGAGAGCAACAAAATCGGTGAAATAGAAGTAGGTAAAGCCAGTATCACAACTGCAGGTAAGCTGAAGGCAAAGTACGTAATTCATGCTGTAGGACCACGAATGGGCGAAGGAGATGAAGACGACAAACTAAAAAATACAACGTTAAACAGCCTTAGGCTGGCAGATGAATATAACTTAAGAAGTATCGCATTCCCTGCCATAAGTACGGGAGCATTTGGATGTCCCAAGGATAATTGTGCAAAGGTTATGATTGAGACAGCAATCGATTATGCCAATATTGACACTGAGATTAAAACCATCATTTTCACCCTCAGAGATGATTGCACTTATGATATATTCCACAAAGAGTTGAATAGCTACTGAGCACTAAGTATTTTATCCCACGATAACAATTGAATGTGATATAAATGACAGATATGATGCAAACTGTTGCCATGCCCTTCAGGAAGAGGGGGAAGAACGTTCTCACAACCTCTGAGTTCATATTTGCCCTTTCCCTCGATCTTGGTTGGTTCTCGCCAGAACAGGCAAAAGAATTTCTCAATAAAGCAAAGAATGATGGGTTGGTATCCATAAAAGATGATGAGATAAAACCGAATTTTGACTTCAAAATAATCGAGATTCCGCTGGGCTTCAAACCAGACCTAAAAAAAGAGCAGTCAATCTTTGAGCGCATCATAGATAGGATCGTTATGGGTGGATTGAGTAGAAAAAAGGCAATAGCGTTGGTGAACGAAAAACAAGAACGCATGTTTAACCTGAGTGAGATAGACGTCTCTGCGTTATTAGTAGCGAAGGAAAGAGATGTTGATGTTGATGATTTGATAGATGAAGCATATCAATCATTGATTGATCAAAAACAGAAATGAGATATCATTATTGACAAAAATCTTCTAAAAGGATCTTGGTGCACATGCTTTTCACGCCGAATATATCGAAGGCTATGCAATCAAGCATAATTTCAACTTTTCGAGAAATTTCCGAAAACCTAACCTGATTCCTTAAATCCTGCCAAAACGAAATGAGCTATCAATGCCTCCAGCTGTATGCGCTCGTTGGCACCTTCTGTAAGGCGGAAGTCGATCTCGCCGATCTTATCGAGCAACTGAACTCTCGACCTCTCTGATATGTCACCGAAGTCCATTATGGCCCTATGAATCTGGCTGATCACGTCCTCCCCTGATAGACCTTGCTCTATGAGAAGTAAATCCAGTTTATCCCTTGCACCCATGAAATCACCTTTCATAGCAAGTTCGATCAGCTCGTTTATCTCTCTTGGACGTGCCATGGCAGCTATTTTATATATTGCCTCAGAATCGATTTTATTGCCAATTACAGCTGCTGATTGCAATGTATTTATGGCCTTGCGCATATCTCCCTTGGCTACATAGCCAATCGCATCCAGCCCATCCTCCGTGACGTTTAGTTTTTCTTCACTTGCAATATGCTTGATCCGTTTCCCGATAGATACATTGGATATTGGTCTGAATCTATAGACTGCACATCTGGATTGGATGGGTTCGATTATTTTCGATGAGTAGTTGCATGAGAGGATAAAACGACATGTAGATGAGAATCTCTCCATGGTTCTTCTTAGCGCATTCTGTGCATCAGGCGTTAGAGCATCCGCTTCGTCGAGGAAGATTATCTTGAAGCTTGCATCTGCCAAAGGTTTTGTCCTGGAGAAGTTCTTGATCTGGTTTCTAACGACATTTATGCCCCTTTCGTCAGAGGCATTCAGCTCGGTAAAATTGTTGGTCCACATCTCTCCAAAAAGCTCCTTTGCGATGGCAATTGCAGACGTAGTTTTCCCAACGCCTGCTGGACCAGAAAAAAGCAAATGTGGTAGATTTTCTGATTTCACATAAGATTTGAGTCGTTCTGTAATATCATCTTGACCTACTACTTCATCCAAACTCTCGGGTCGATATCTCTCAGCCCAAATCTCTTCTGTGGTCATCCTTCTAGAAATATGTTTAAGACATATTAATCCTTCTTGTCGGTATATGATTTGGGAAGTAAAGAGTCGTTACGACTCTCAAGAAGTGGAAAAAAAAGTAATGGAATTTTGGAAGAGTATAGATGCATATGATCTAACTCGAAATCATAGATCAAAAGGAGAATTATTCTATTTTTTGGATGGCCCTCCATATACCACAGGAAGAATACATCTGGGCACAGCATGGAATAAAATCATCAAGGATGCAATGCTCAGATACAAGTCGATGAAGGGTTTTCATGTACTTGATAGAGCAGGATGGGACATGCATGGACTTCCAATAGAAGTCAAAGTTGAAGGGAGTCTGGGATTCAAAACCAAAAAAGAAATAGAAGAATATGGCATGGATAGATTCATCGCTGAATGTAAGCGTTTCGCCCTTGATTCAAAGAATCAAATGACCTTACAATTCAAACGCCTAGGTGCTTGGCTTGATTGGGCAGACCCATATATGACCATCACCGATGAATATATGGAAGCCGAGTGGTGGACTTTAAAGCGTGCATATGAGAGGGGTTTGCTAGAACGGGGTAAGAGAGTGGTCAACTGGTGCCCTAGATGTGAGACAGCCTTAGCAGATTCTGAAGTAGAATATTGGGATGAACGCCATCCTTCCATCTATGTCAAGTTTCCTCTTATAGAGGAGGACGCATTCATCGTGATATGGACGACGACGCCCTGGACAATTCCATCCAATCAGGCGATAGCAGTCCACCCTGACTTTGAGTACTCTAAAATAAGATGTAAAAATGAGACATTGATCATGGCTTCTGATTTAGTAGAGCATGTCTTGAAAAAGGGGGATTATGAAAGTTATGAGATTTTAGATACCATGCAGGGCATAGACCTCGTTGGCACAAAGTATGAACACGCTCTAGATGACATAGTACCCTATCAGAAAAAACTGGATCATGGTGTATATACGGCAGATTTCGTGAACCTCGATATATCCCCTGAAGCTGAGAACACTGGATGCGTACACATCGCCCCAGGGCATGGTCTTGACGATTTTTTGCTGGGCACAGAGCACCACCTTCCAATCTTCTGTCCGGTGGGACCTAACGGACTTTTCACCACAGATGCTGGAATCTACTCCAACAAGTATGTTTTTGATGCAAATCAACAGGTCATCAAAGATCTTGATGAAAGGGGTGCTCTTCTCGCTAAAGGAGAGATAATCCATCGATACGGTCATTGTTGGCGATGCGAGACCCCCATCATATACTTGGCGACTGAACAATGGTTCATCAAAGTCTCAGAGTTGAGAGAGCAGATGATAGAGGAGATTTCTCACATAGGATGGTATCCAGAATGGGCTGGATCTGCTAGATTCATGGACTGGATTTCATCTGCTAGAGATTGGTGTATCTCACGTCAGAGGTACTGGGGCACTTCCCTACCTATCTGGATGTGCGAATGCGGTTCCATTGAGGTGATAGGCACAATAAAAGAGCTCAAAGAGAGGGCTAATGTCACTTTGTTAGATCTTCACAGACCACACATAGACACAATCAAGCTGAGATGCAAGTGTGGAAAGACCATGCATCGCGTGAAGGATGTGTTTGATGTATGGTTTGATTCCGCCGTAGCATCATGGGCCACGCTGGGTTTTCCCCAAGATGTTAAGAAATTCAAAAAATGGTGGCCTGCTGATTTTATCACAGAGGGGCATGACCAGACTAGGGGGTGGTTTTACTCTCAACTCGGCTCAAGCATGGTTGCATTCGACAAGGCACCGTACAAGAGCGTGCTGATGCATGGCTTCACGCTAGATGATGAGGGTAGAAAGATGTCAAAAAGCCTAGGAAACGTTGTGGCGCCCGAAGAGGTTATAGAAAAATATGGAGCCGATGCGCTGCGTTTCTATGTTTTATCGGCTAATGCACCATGGGAAGATCTTCGTTTCAACTGGGAAGAAGTGCAGAATGTGCACAGAATGCTAAATATTCTATGGAATGTCTATCGTTTTCCACTGCCTTACATGATACTCGACAATTTTGATCCATATGCCATTTCATTTGACTCTATAAAAGGGCATCTACGGCCAGAAGATAGATGGATCCTATCTAGAACGAATTCTTTGATCAAAAGCGTCGATAAGATGATGAAAGACTATGAGTTACACCGGGCAACTCGTCTCTTACAAAAATTCATCCTTGAGGATTTGTCGCGATGGTACATCCAATTAATTCGCCCAAGGACGTGGACAGAAGCAGATAACCCAGACAAGCTGGCTGCATATTGGGTCATCTATGAAGTTCTCTCACAAATCACCAAACTGATTGCCCCATTCACGCCTTTCATCAGTGAGGAAATATATCAAAACTTGGTGCTTGGAATGGATTCCAAAGCAATGCCAACAATTCACATGTGCGATTGGCCCTCTCCAAAAGAAGAACTGATCGATGTTGAACTTGAGGCAAACATGAATATTGCCAGAGATATTGTTGAAGTTTCCCACAGAGCACGGCAGAAAGCGAAGCGCAAGCTAAGGTGGCCTGTCAAGCATATCATAATCTCTCCCTCCGATAAGAAGGTTACAGATTCCGTAAAAAATCTAAAAAAAGTTATCATGGAGCAGGCGAACACAAAAGAGATAACACTACTCAACGTTGATGAAAGGTTCAATGAGATCTCGCTAGAGGTTGTTCCTGACTTAAACGTTATCGGACCAAAGTTCAAGGTCAACGCCGAAAAGATCATAGCTGCGCTAAATAAAGTCGATGGTAGAAGTTTAAAGAAAGAAATAGAAAAGGGATATAAACTTAGGTTATCTGGTAAAGTCTTCAAAATAACCAAAGACATGATCCATTTTGAGGAGAAGGTTCCAGAGCACATATCTGCTGCAGATTTTTCTTTAGGGAAGGTGTATGTGGATGTCTCGCTTACGGATGATATTAAAGCAGAGGGATATGCCAGAGATATCGTTCGCAGGATACAGAACATGAGGAGAGAACTTGATCTCGCCGTAGAGGATAAAATCGATGTATTTGTGCAAGTTGAAGATGGGCTTTTGGCAGACCTCATAGATTCGTGGAGAGACTTTATATCAGATGAAGTTAGGGCTAAGAAACTCGAGCTGGGCATGGATATACAGGTGAGGGGTGATCTGATTATGCAGTGGAAGATAGAGAACGTTGAGATGCGGTTCGGTATCACCAGATAAGGCAATGATCAGGAAGCACACTAGGGATGAAATAGACGATGAAATTCGAGGAATGGGAGCCGATTTATCAGGAAATTTTGGATGACTTCGGCTTTGATAGAGGCAGAGACGAAGAAGCTGCAATACTATTATCTAAAATAATCGGAGATCGCTCGATTAATATCCAGCTATTATCGGATTTGATTTATCGAAAGCAAGTCACCATATGTGGAAATGCTCCCTTATTAGATGAGGAGCTTAGTAGCACTGATATATCTGGTCGTGTGATAATTGCTGCAGATGGTGCGACATCCATACTCCTAAAAAATTACATAGTTCCAGATATTGTGGTCACAGACCTAGATGGGTGTATGGAAGATATTATCAGCGTAGATCAACAATGTGCAATCATAGTGGTTCACGCACATGGCGATAACATTCCTGCTATTAAGCAATACGTTCCATCGCTGAAAAATGTCATCGGTAGTACGCAGTCCAAACCAATAAAAAACGTCCACAATTTTGGAGGGTTTACGGACGGCGATAGATGCGTCTTTCTCGCAAAAGAGTTTAATGCCGATAGCATTGAATTAATCGGCTTTGATTTTAAGGATCCCTACGTAAGCGAAGTTAAGAGGAGGAAGCTACAATGGGCGGAAAGATTGATCAATATGTGCGAGTTTTAATCAAATTTCATCCCTAAAGTCCATGGTAACAGATTGGTACCCAAGATGCTTGATTTTTGAAATCAAATCTCCCAAATTCGACACCTTGTTAAACTCGTCTTTTGGGGCCTCTATTCGAGCTACTGGAAAGTTATCTCTCACTCTAATCGATCTCAAACCCATAGATTTAATGAGTTCCTCTGCTTTTTGTATCCTTTTTAATCTCTCTGGCGTTACTTCGGAATTAAAGGGAATTCTAGTTGCTAAGCAAGAATCCGAAGGTTTTCTTGCAACCTTTTCATCAATATTGGTCATGATCTTTCTTGTTTCCCTCTTACCCAAGCCAAGATCTTCCAATGGGGAAATAACGCCTTCTTCTTTTTTTGCTTTTAAACCAGGTCTTTCTTCAAGCAAGTCGTCTGCATTGGTTCCATCCAGGATGATATTATATCCCAGATTCTTTATCTCTTCGATGATTCTTTTCTTGCAGAGATAACACCTGTTGGACGGATTATACTTAAACTCATCTTCAATGATATTGACGTTTAGAATTTTATGTCGAATCCCAAATTTTTTTGCAAACTCCTTGGCATCCTTTATGACGCAATTTTGGATGAAATCTGACTTAATCGTAACAGCATCGGCGATGTCCTTGGCTGCATAGGCAACAAGAGAACTGTCAACTCCACCGGAATATGCAACTGCAACCTTTTTGCCATCAAATTTTTTCAGATATTTCTTTATTCTATCCATGCCTTCCACACATTTCTTTTTTAATTTTAATATACTTGATATCCAATCCCATAAGTATTTCTTTGCTTCCATGCTAAATAATACATGAATACATACATACCTATCCATAGATCATTCATCTCCTGCTGAGTAGACATGTTTGCCAAATGGGGATCTTGAGGATAACAAGGGTTGTGATGCTTGGAATGAATGTGAAAAAAATCAGAGAGGACTTCCCAATTTTAGATGAAGGAATAATTTACATGGACAGCGCAGCCACAAGCTTAACGCCAGAGTCGGTTGTAGCTTCGATCCAAAGCTATTACAGATCTTATAATGCAAACGTTGAGAGGGGGGTTTATAGGCTGTCTCAGGTAGCATCGCAACTATACGAGGAGGCACATATAAAAGTTGCTGATTTCATCAATGCCGAAGAAGAAGAGATAATCTTTACAAAGAATACTACAGAGGGAATCAACTTAGTCGCATCTGGGCTGGTATGGGACAGAAAGGATAAAATCGTGACAAGCACAATGGAGCATCATTCTAATTTAATGCCATGGCTACGGGTTAAGAAAAGATTCGGAATCGACCTGGAGATCGTCAAGCCAAAAAATGGAGTTCCCCGCTCAGAGGATTTTGAAAAGGTGGTAGATGATAGGACGAGGTTAGTTGCCCTAACACATGTTTCAAATGTCTTGGGATCCATAACACCCATAAAAGAGATCGCAAAGATCTGTGAGGATAACAATGCCTTGCTCTTGGTTGATGGTGCCCAATCAGTGCCACACCTACCCTTAGATGTAAAAGAACTCGGCTGCGACTTCCTAGCTTTTTCAGGGCACAAAATGCTTGGTCCCACAGGAACTGGGGGCTTGTTCATGAAAAAGTCGCTTTTAGATGAGATTTGTCCTCTTACTGTAGGAGGAGGAGCAATAGATGATGTTTCGCTGGAGGGTTATAAACTAAAGGATAATTATGAGAGATTTGAAGCCGGTACGCCTAACATAGCTGGCGGGATTGCTCTTGGGAGAGCTGTTGAATATCTGGAAAACATCGGAATGAAAGACATAAGAAAACATGAGGAAAAATTGATCAAAAAATTAGTTCTTGGATTAAAGGAGATCGGGAACACGGAGGTCTATCAACCAGATCTAAAGGAAAGAACAGGAGTAATTTCCTTTAACATCAAAGGCTTAAACCCCCATGATGTCGCCTTGATGCTCGATGATTTTTCAAATATAATGGTCAGATCGGGATATCATTGCTGCATGCCTTTAATGAAAGAGCTTGGTGTCAAGGGAGCAGTTCGAGCATCCTTATATTTATACAATACTGAAGATGAAGTCGAAACGTTACTGGGAATCGTTGAGGATATTGCCAGGAGTTCAGTTTAGATGAAAAGCGTTCTAAAAGATTATACAAGATTGGATGGAGATGCCAGTACAAAGCTAAAGGATGAAGTGGCTAAAGAGACTGCATTAGCTATTTATGTAAACGGCAGGCACTTTACAACTTCCATGATGAGCCCCCAAATGAAAAAAGAGTTCGTATTAGGTAATCTTTTATCCGAGGGAGTTATCAAAAGTGTGGAAGACGTAGAATCCATGAGAATACGTGATAATATAGCTAAAGTAATAACTAAAAATCCAGTCAAAGTTTTCGCTGCAAAAAAAGTCATAGTGAGTGGTTGTGGAGGTGCTTCTGGATTTTTGGATGAATCAAAGCTCACAAAAGTGGATTCAAAGTTGAAATTGGACAGAAAGACATTGTTTGAAGGTATAAAAAATATTTTGAGGTCCGAATTGTACAAGAGAACCGGTGGGACTCACACCTGTGCAATTCTTGAGGGCTCCAAAATGGAGCGAATTTATATAGCAGAAGATATTGGTAGACACAACGCATTGGACAAAGTCATCGGATATGCACTGGCTGAAAAATACCATTTTCCCGATAGTTTCGTGGTATGCACAGGAAGAATATCCTCTGAAATGGCTTTAAAATGCTCAATAGCAAAGATACCGATCGTTGCTTCAATTGGTGCTGTTACAAGTTTGGCTGTAGACATAGCTAATAAGACTGGAATAACACTCATTGGCTTTGTCAGAGGCAAAAGAATGAACATATATTCAAATGAACAGAGGATCAGATGATGAGGGCAAATACCAAAAATATCGAGAGATTGAAGGATAGAAAAAATGCGGTTATTCTTGCACATAACTATCAAAGACCCGAGATTCAGGATATTGCAGACTTTGTTGGCGACTCTCTAGAATTATCTCAGAAAGCAACAAAGACAGATGCTGACATGATAATATTCTGTGGGGTGGATTTCATGGCAGAGACTGCAAGTATACTAAACCCGGATAAAAAGGTTTTGATACCAGATATTGGTGCCATTTGCCCGATGGCTCAGCAGCTGGAAACAGAAGAGCTGTTGGATGCTAAAAGGAAATATCCAGATGCGGATGTAGTTCTGTACATAAATACGTTAGCCGAAGATAAGGCCCATGCAGATTGTATTTGTACATCTGCAAATGCCGATCATATAGTGGAGTTGATGGACTCTGATTTGATTTTGTTTGGACCTGATAGCAACCTAGCACACTATGTTAGACAGAGAACTAGCAAGGAGGTAATTTCCATTCCAGAATATGGGTTATGCCCTACACACCATCAGATAACTGAATCTGATTTAGTGGATGCGAGAGAGAAGCACCCAGAAGCCAAATTGGTTGTACACCCAGAATGCATACCAGAAATTCAAGAGGCTGCAGACCACATCGCATCAACGAGTGGCATAGTCAGATATTGCAAACCATCAGCAGAAAATGAGTTTTTGATAGGCACTGAGATAGGGATGTTGCACAGGCTTGAGAAGGAGATTCCAGGAAAGAGATTTTATCCTCTCTCCAGATATGCCGTTTGCCCACATATGAAAATGCACACGCTAGAAAAGGTGGAGAGAGCGCTGGAGATCGAAGAGCCAGAGATAACCGTCCGAAAAGGCGTAGCAGATAAGGCCAGAGAAGCGATAGAGAGAATGCTCGAACTTTCAAGTTGAAAATGGTCAAACTGACATGCTCAGACAAAGGGTATGTCAATTAAAATTAATATACCCCAAGGTCGAAATCGTATCATGTTGAAATTTTAAGAGAGCTAAATCGCTTTCAACGTATTCCGCCCGATATGTCGATGTAATTTTTTCCGAGCCTGATACCTTTCAGACCACCAGTCATCATAATTACTCGTCCGTTCCCGCTTATCATCGCACCCTTGAACGTATCAGGATCTTTTCTCTGTAGATACTGCTCTACCCATTTTCTGCCTTCTGGTCTACTCAATCCATACTTCAGTTCAGGTGGGCGTTCCTCCTCCTCTGGAATTTCTATTCTCATACTTTTTCACCTCATATTGTTTAAATCCTAAAATACCTAGGGTTTAAATTATTTTATGGTAACATATGTGACAATCAAAATATTTAAAACATTTCAATCAATTTTAACAGTTCAATTCCCAATAGGACGGAAATCTAACAATAAGAAGTCGTTTTTAGACTTATATTTATAAAAAAAAATGTGGATGTTTTCTTTTATTTTAGTATCGTATCCACAAAAGTTTAGTATCCAAGAAAGTAACAGTCTTGATAGAGGAGGTTTATTACGAAAACTTATGCGTCGATTCTAATTGCAGTGGTCCTATGGTCGATGTCGTTCGTGCTTACCAAGATTGGACTGAATGAGGTAACGCCGATATATCTGGCTTCTTTGCGATTTTCCATTGCCACCATCATTTTTGTGGGATATACCCTGATCAAATTCGAGATGAAGCAGATCAAAGAGTTCACAAAAGATAACTTTACCACCTTATTTGTATTGGGCATGGTTGGTGTCACCTTCCCAAACATACTGCAAAACATAGGTATGCTCCACTTGACGGTTTCCGTGGCAAGCATATTACAGAACAGTAGTCCAGCTTTCACACTGATGTTGGCTGCAATATTTCTGCGCGAATCAATAGGATGTCGAAAGGTCTCTGGTTTATTGCTTTCGTTGACTGGTGTCATCATCATATCGATCAACGGCAACATTCCAATCTTAGGTAGCTCAATGGTCTTTTATGGAAATTTGATGCTCGTATCCACAGCGATATGCTACTCCATCTATACGGTCATCGGGAAAAAGATAGTGGAAAAAAATAGTCCGCTGCTCATCTTGGCGTTCAGCACCCTCATTGGAACGATACTGTTGGACACAGTATCTATCTTAGTAGAGCCCGTTAAGTTCACATATCCGATAAACATATGGATTATACTATTTGTATTAGCAATCCTTTGTACCGTGCTTGGCACCATACTATACTTTGAGGTGCTTAGAGAATTAGAGGCATCCAAAACAAACGTTTTCACTTTTCTAATACCTGTCTTTGCTGTCATACAGGCATCCGTCTTTCTCGGTGAAAGGATCCATGCCTATCAGATAATATGTGGTGCCTTGATAATATTTGGAATATGGATCACTCAGAAGGAATAGATTTACTCATTGCAGATTTAGAACAACTAACCCAACAACTTATGGGATGAATCGCCTTAAAGCCCTTCTGGCCTTTCGCCCAACCTGACGATCACAGTTTTCTCTTCATCACCACGCAATAATTTTAATTCTATCTCCTCGCCAACCTTGTGACTCCATAGCATTTTTATCAACTTAGTGTCTACGATTACTTCCTCGCCCTGAAAACTAATGATGATATCGTCAACCATCAGACCTGCCTGGTCTGCAGGGCTTCCCTCTTGCACACTTAGGATCGCAACACCTGTATTCCTTTGATAACCTGCTTGAGCTGCAAAATCAGGGGTTACCGTCCTAAAACCAACCCCTAACCATGGACGAATGACCTTGTGCGGAGGGACTATTAGGGCATCGTAGACCGGCTGTGCAGTGTTGACACTTATAGCAAAACCAATGTTCTCGGCCCCACCAGAAAGTGTATTAATACCAATCACCTTGCCATCCAGACTCAGCAGAGGTCCTCCGCTGTTTCCTGGATTGATGGCAGCATCAGTTTGGATTAAATCATAATATGTAGTACCATCTACCACCGTAGAGCGCTCAGTATTGCTCACCACACCTAGAGTTGTAGTTGGACCCCCCTCAAGTCCTAAAGGGTTGCCGATGGCTATAACCAGATTGCCAGGGCTTAGTTGTGATGCATCGCCAAACTCGGCAGTAGAAAAATCTCCTTCTATTTTAATCACGGCCAGATCTGTCATTGGGTCCGTGCCTATAATCCTAGCATCGAATGGGCTGGGAACATCAGGAAGCGTCACCTCCAGCTTAGTAGCACCCTCAACTACGTGATTATTTGTCAATATGTATCCATCTTTGGCGATTATCGCCCCGGATCCAGATGCAAATTGAGTCGTTCTCCTCCCATAGAAGTCCTGTGTCTCGACTTCCGCCGAGATGAATACCACAGCAGGCTGTACCCGTTGCACTATATCTGAAATAGCCAGGGAAAGCATCATCGGATCAGATTCTCCTTGAGGCACCGACTGTTCTTGTGGACTTTTTATTTCTTTCTCTTCAAGTTCCGTAATTCTTGTTCCCTGCAATTCTACGACTTCTTTCAATTCACCAATTTCCGTACGGAGTGCATCAATATCTTCATCCGTAACCGAAGTCATCTGTGGTGATGGCTCGCCAGAGACTTCAGGGGCGGGCACATCAGTTACGGTTTCTCGAATACAGCCCAAACTAGCCAAAACCAAAACTGCCAATAGAATAAACAAAGCAATCTGAGTTTTTTTTCTCATACAGGCATCCTCATTCTTTTAGCAAAACCTTTTATAGGTCACCTAGCTGGGACCTATAGAAGAGAACTATTGGATTTACTGAGCTTGAATTTAAACTCACCTCAATCCACCTCTATCAAATCATATTCCATTTCCCCAAGTCCGAGTTTTTTTGCAGCATTTAACTGATCCGAGGAGTGAACCCACTTATACATCCCATGGAACTTGTCCTCTGAGGATCGAGCCAACGAATCTGCCAATATGGGTGCTTTATTCACCATGTCGACGGATGCCTTATCTATCGCAAGTATGTCCGCTGAGGCTAGAATGCCCAAATCTGGCACGATTGCATTATCTGAGTAGGGACAGCAATCGCATTGCGGCGTTATATCAATCAGAAAGTTCACGTATTTAATGTTCTCCCTTCCAACTAAATCTAAAACTGCTTTAGCACAATCAGCGAATCGCTCTGAGAGGTCTTTTGATGATGTCCACTTGATCGATATCGCATCCTCCTTACACACTTCAGCACATCCCTGGCATCTGATGCATTTATCAATGTCAACCTTCCAATCCCTTATGGCATCCACAGGACATATCTTGATACAATCTCCGCACTCAGTGCAATTGTCGTTTATGCTGGGAGGATAATAGAGATGTATATCATATTTGGATGTCTTTGATACACATCCAAGGCCTATGTTTTTGAGTGCACCGCCAAATCCCGCGTTCATATGTCCCTTAAAGTGAGCCAAGGAAATTATTTTGTCGGCCTCAGCAATATGTTTCGCCACGTATACCTTTTTTAGCTGTGAGCCCTCGACGTCAACAGCTATAGAATCAAATCCCCTCAGCCCGTCAGCAATTATAATGGGTGCAGACAAGGTTTGAGATGTGTAACCACTCGCCTCTGCAGCCTTGATCTTACCTATCGCAAAACATTGTTCCCGAAGCATCCCAAGTCCTGTCGTTTCGGTCACAAAGGGTTCTCCACCCTTTGCTTTGACCATTTGTGTAACCTTACGAATGAACATCGAGCGCAATGACTTTGTCGTTCCACGGACTCCAAAGTGCGTCTTTAGAGCTACAATTTCGCCCTTCTCGATATCTTCTAAAATTCCACTCCTCTTTAAAAGCTGCTCTAGCTTGTTAACACCACTTAGTCGTGGTTGATACCATCTATGCGGCTCCTTAACAATTGCCCTTGTGCTTGTGAAATAGACCGTTGCCATTCGTTGACCTAAATAAACTAATCAAAGCAATATACAAAACGTTAACGGTATGGATAACACCTCGGTCTTCTGAATCTCTAACGAAAAGATTCCATCGTTAGTTTTATTT
>CAYZWV010000021.1:0-16696 GCA_964482255.1 uncultured Methanocellaceae archaeon | reverse complement strand
ATGGCTCGTCTAGCACACCTGCTCAGGAACCTCATTGGGGCAGCCTTCGAGAAGGAGGTAGAAGGGAGAAGCTTCCACACCCAGTTATCTGCATTTCGAGATAATCTAATCCCCGACTTATCAGTTGAGCAATTCGCTGATATGTATGCCCAGACTCTTGCTTATGGGCTCTTTGCCGGTCGCTGCACTACTACAGCTAAAGACTTCACTCGTCAGAACGCCGCTTATCTGTTACCTAAGACCAATCCTTTCCTGCGGAAGTTATTCAATCACATCGCCGGCCCAGATCTGGATGACCGCATCGCTTGGCTCGTCGATGATCTAGCGCAGATATTGGCTCAGGCTGATATGGAGTCCATCCTCAAAGACTTTGGTAAAAGGACTGCCAGGGAAGACCCGGTTGTGCACTTCTATGAGACTTTCCTTACAGCCTATGATCCCAAGGTGAGGGAAATGCGGGGCGTATACTACACTCCGGAACCGGTGGTATCGTACATCGTCCGGTCTATTGATTACTTACTGAAGGCGCGTTTTCATAAGCCGCAAGGACTTGCCGATGAAAATACTCTGATTCTGGATCCGGCAACCGGCACCGCCACGTTTCTTTACATGATAATCAACGAGATTCGCCAGACCTTTAAGGATCAGGAGGGTATGTGGAGTGACTACGTGGCCAATAAGCTCCTGCCCCGGATTTTTGGCTTTGAGATACTGATGGCCCCTTATGACGTAGCCCACCTGAAACTCGGTCTTCTTCTCCAGGAAACGGGTTACGAATTCAAGACCGACCAGAGACTGGGGATATATCTCACCAACACCCTGGAAGAAGCTATCAAGCATTCCGAGACCTTATTCGCTAAGTGGATATCCGAAGAAGCCAACGCTGCCGCCCGTGTCAAGAAAGATGAGCCGATAATGGTGGTGCTGGGTAATCCGCCTTATTCAGTTAGTTCAGCCAATAAAGGTGAATTTATAGAAAAACTGATGGAGCGATATAAAACTGCTGTTGTAAATGAACACAATATCCAGCCTCTTTCCGACGATTATATTAAATTCATCCGCTTTGCCCATGAACGTATTGAGCAAACTGGTTATGGCATTATAGGTATGATTACTAACCATTCCTACTTGTCGGGTCTAATCCATCGTGGTATGCGTGAAGAGGTACTAAAGTCTTTTGATGAGATTTACATCTTAAACCTTCATGGTAACGCTCTACTAGGAGAGAGGGCTCCAGATGGGAGTCATGATGAAAACGTTTTTGACATTCGACAAGGGGTAGCAATTATCCTACTCGCAAGATACCCAGACCATAAAGAAGGTAGTCAAATTAACTATATTGATATCTGGGGGCTTAGGAAGGCGAAATACGAATATCTCTTAAGTTATAATATCAATACCACAGATTGGCACTTATTAAATCCAGTACCATCCAACTTCTTCTTTATGCCTACAAACATCAACTTTCAAGAGGAATATGAAAAAGGATGGGGTGTCAATAATATATTTCCTGTAAATTCAACCGGGATAAAGACCCATAGGGATCATTTCGTAATTGACTTTGAGGAAGAGAAACTGAATTTGAGAATTACTCAATTCCTCGACAAATCATATAGCGACTATGAGGTTGGCGAAAAGTTTGGTCTCTCCGACACACGAGACTGGCATTTATCTGAGGCTCGTGTTAGGCTCTGGGAACAAAAAGATTGGGACAAAGAAATTGAGACTTTCCCATACCGTCCATTTGATAAACGTTCAATTTATTACTCAGGTCATCTGATCGAATTACCTCGATACGACGTAATGTACCATATGCTAGCCGGGGAAAACCTTGGTCTAGTTTCTTGCAGGCAGCAATCTCAATCTGGGCAATGGTCTCTTATCGGTGTTACTGATAGCATTATTGAATGTTGTTATGTCTCCAACAAAACACGCGAAATAAACTATATGTTTCCTCTATATTCATACCCTGTTAAAAAGAAAACCTTTAAAAAAGGAAGAGATGAGGGGAGTGTTGTTCAGGATGTTATGCCACTTCAGGACAAACGAGAACCAAATCTTAATCCGGAATTTACCAAAGTTGCCTCTGAGAAGTTAGGGCTTAAGTTTATCGAAGATGGTAAAGGTGACTCTAAAGAGACCTTCGGGCCGGAGGATATATTTAACTACGCATACGCTATCTTTCACTCGCCGACTTACCGGACCCGGTACGCTGAGTTCCTGAAGATAGACTTCCCCAGGCTGCCACTTACCTCGGACAAAGAGCTTTTCAGAAAGCTGGTTGAAAAAGGTGCTGAGCTGGTATCCATCCACCTGATGGAATCGCCGGTACTTAATAACTTAATCACCAAATACCCAGTACCGGGCTCTAACGAAGTCGGGAAGATCAGCTATGACAAAAACACGCAGCGCGTGTATATTAACAAGACGCAATACTTTGAGGGCGTCCCAACTGAGGTCTGGGACTTCTATATCGGTGGTTATCAAGTCTGCCAGAAATGGCTAAAAGATAGAAAAGGCAGAACTCTCAGTTATGATGAGTTGAGCCATTACCAGAAGGTGGTAGTAGCGTTAAGGGAGACTATCCGGCTGATGTCCAATATAGATGAACTAATACCAGGGTGGCCGATTGGCTAGGGATTAATAAATGCTAGATACTTTAGCTAATGTTTTATTAACCGTATTCTCTAAGTGGGCAGATAGGCCCGTAGTGAGGATAAACGTAAAACATCTGGAGTATGACTTGGTTCGAAACGAACCTGATAGCGTACTGGTAGTAATAAGCCCATACCCCAGTCGATATCATGTAGAAGTTGAATTCTCGCATCGTGGGAAACCAACGACGATAAAGCAATTAAAGCTTATTATTAACAACGAATTAAGTGTAGATGCGGTAAGTTTTAACCCTGTAAAATTGGAACATGGTGATTACCACAAAGAGGTATTGAGTTTTCCTATAGAAGAAAACCATGCCATTAAGCAAGGCACTTTTGAGATACAAGCCTTTAACGGTTTTGGGAAGTCGTATAGATGTAAAGGACTTTTTCCTGTGCGATCAAATAGGCAAATAGAGAAATGAGCCTATCACTTAAGCAAACTCAAACTATATCGGAAATCACGGAATTCCTTTATACTTTTCTCCCTGGACAGGCACATCCTTTTGCAGACCAGAGTATATCTTTTGCTGGAATTGCTAAGGATATAGGTCTTGGGCAGTTCTGGAGAGGTGGAAGTAAACGTCCTGCTATCACCACACTCTTAGAGAATACCTTTGACCAGAGGAGCGATAAATTCTGTTCTTTAGTGCTTGAGATTGTACGGAGAGGGATGAAGTATCGTGGAAGTAAAAGCAACTCTGTTACTAAAGAGGACATGTTATTTTTAAATGGACTATTAAAGGAATTGGGATTCAAGATACCAGAATTATGGGATGAAGGCTTTCTTTCAAGCTTGCCGCGAGAAAAACCTGAGCAAGACACAGAGCTTACAAAAATTACCTCAGAGCAACTGGGCGAGTTACGTAAAAGCCTTTTATCTATTGAGAAGCTACCACCGGAACAAAAGGGATTCGAATTCGAGCGTTTCCTCAATATGCTATTCCATACGTTCGAATTAGAACCAAGATCATCTTTTCGTCTTCAAGGTGAGCAGATAGATGGAAGTATCGAATTTGAAAACCATACTTACCTGATAGAGGCTAAATACCAGGCTACGCCAGTAGGCGAAGCAGACTTGTTAATTTTTAGGAGTAAAGTAGAAGGTAAGGCGACATGGTCAAGAGGAATTTTCATCAGTATAAGTAGTTTCACGGACGATGGACTAGCAGCCTTTTCTCGGGGGAGGCCTACAAATTTAATTACTTTCAACGGGCAAGATCTATTCTTCATAGTTGACGGGCAAATATCGCTGGACCAAGCGATTAGACTGAAAGCAAGGCGAGCTGCTGAGACTGGGGAAGTGATGGTATCTGTTTATCAACTTCTTTTTGAGCAATAAACGGTAATATTTAAAATATAAAGAAAAGATAATTGTATATAATGTTTTCTTAAGTTATATTAGAGAAATCAAAATCTTAGTGGCATAATGACGTTGTTATGAGGAAGTTATGAGTATATTTAAACGCTTTGATAAAGCTCGTAAATCGGGTAAGTACTTTAACGAAGCAAAGAAATATTGGAAACATGCGGAGCAAGTTTTTAAAGCTAAAGATGAAGTGGCATTAACCGAAAACCTTATCGAAGTAATAAGAAATTGTCAATTAGCTATTGTGGAGGACGATAATTGTGGCGATGCTTACGTACTATTAGCAGATGCATTATTATTAGCCAGTGTTTTTGATCCAATAAGAGCAGATAAAGAGCGTAGTTGGTATTTAGCTACTCAAGCTGCTGCTGTTATCTATACTTGGTATACACTACCAAATAGAGGTTATCCTGTGACAAAGAATGTTAGACGAGGAGAGAAGTTATTCCAGACTTTATTGGGCATAGTTAACGCAGGTGAGTCAGAAGCAATCCAATATCCAGAGAAACTGATTAATAGTTATCGAGAACGATATGCCAGCAATATTATATCTCCAGAAGGGTTAGAAGAAATATCTGACGTTCTGTTAAAACAAACTAATCTTGACCATAAAGAGCATACTCCAACTGCAAATGAAACTCTCGTTAATTACCCATTACTTGAAGAAACTCTGCTACCAGACCAACGTGATTTCATATTCAAAGTAATTCATAGACTTTCAAATACATCAATATCGGATACATTTAATCAACGAAAAACTAGATTGAATCGAATTCAAGAAATGACGGAAGACTTAAGGGATCCATCACGGATTCTTGCCACCTCTGAAGAGATCTTGAATCGAATAAAGAATGCCTACGAACAAAAGGATTGGCGGCAGATGCTCGGTTGGATTGCGGATTTACGATTGATAAATGATTACCGTCGAAATAAACAGGGATACGATGAAGCAGCTGTTGAAAAAATGGAAATGAATTGGGCGAAATTTCTCGCTCCAACAATCAACGAGTCGAGGAGAGTAAAGGATATCGATACGATGCTTCTTGCAATTGGTTATAATCACTATCTTGGCATTGATGATGTTGCTGCAAAATTACTAGAAGAAGTTCGAAACGAAGTTGATGACAGTGAGATTATGGTTCGGATCCAGAAAATAAGTGAGAGCCCAATCATGCTACAAGAACAAGCAATCATAAATAAAACGAGAGAATTCATAAATGAAAAATAATGACGAAATACTTCTGGTTTATCATTCCTATTGCGATAACAACAAAGTAAAATGTTAGATAATATTAATTTACTTTGTCAAATTTTCATACTAGAAATAGATATTACGATGGAAACACATTCATCCCCGAGAATATTCACCGGGCCCGTTAAAATAGTCATGAAAACAGGATCAGAAATACTCCCCCTGTTTTATTATTAATCGAGTGTATTGCATGAAACACAAAATCAGTATTTTTCAGAAACAAAGTATGTAATTTCACATTTTATTCAACAAGAAGTCATAAGGTAAAATTTCACGAACCATCCAAATTATCACTCCCCTCTCCTTGGAGATTAAAAAAAAGATATCATCATTCTTTAAACTTCATTAGAGAGTCGAGGAAGACGTTTGTGGAAAAGCGTCGGCGTGTTATCTTTTATTACTAATATCGCTAACAATATATGTTTGACACATATAAATAACTGAGTTATATTTGTGACCATAGAGAAATTCATTTGAGGGTATTGCATGGAAAGGAATCTACAAAAGAAACCCAAAACACGCATGATTCATGTACGTATACCAGAGAGCTTACACAAACGCCTCCGGGTTCGAACTGCTGAAATAGACAGCACGATACAAGACTGGGTGGCAATGCTTATCAGAAATGAGCTAGACCACTCGAAAATTACAAAGGATTATCTGTCAGTCGATCAACAGGATTGATTTGGTAAAAAGATATGACAAATGCTTTTTTAGAACATGCAAGCGGTGACAAGATAGGTGAATTGATTGAACTTGATCGCAACAAGATGGTAATCGGAAGGACTCAATCCTGTGATATCGTGACTGAACCAAAATTTACTTCAGTATCTCAACGTCACGCTATCCTGCGAAAAACCACTGATGGATGGGTTATTATCGATGTGGGTACATATGGTAGAGGAAGTACTTACGGTACGTATATAAACGAAATCCGATTGGAGTCAAATAAAGATGTACATCTTCACCCGGGAGATGAGATAAGGCTAGGCACAAAACTTGGAAAATACTTCAGGTATTATGGAGAAGGGACAGCTCCAGTATCACAGACATTAACTCTCGGCGACAGATTATCAGTAGATATTGGAAGGCGAGAGGTATTACTGGATGGACGTATCATCGCCCTTTCCCTTACTCCTCAAGAGTTCGAATTTCTTTTAATCCTATGGCAGAAATCTGGCTCCATTTGCCTTTTCAAAGAAATCTGTTCGCACATATGGCCTGAAGAAAAGACTGTTTCCATGAATAATATCGATGCTGATTTAAGAGTTCGAATCAATACATTAGCCCATGGACTTCGCCGCAAGTTAAAACTTGCATTAGATGGAATAGATACATTAGAGAATTACCGTGGTGTGGGATATCGCCTTCGTCTCTAATAGGTTTCACTTTAATGGAATGTTTATAAGGAATTTCAGGAAAAACTCAGCTTATTTTGTTTAATTAGTAAGCCTTCAACAATTGAAGAATATGACAACGACCCATTACAATTTGTTAAAAAGCTCGGGAAATAGTGAGTAACATATCGCAAAGGAGGGAAAAATGTCGGAGCAAGTGAAAAGCGATCCTGAAACTACCCCCGAAACCGTAGAAATGAAGGTATCCGTTGGAGAAGGTGAACGTAGACTGCCCGTATATCTCTTGCTTGACACGTCAGGGAGTATGGCTGGTGCCCCGATCCAAGCTTTACGTTTAGGTGTCGAGCAGTTTAAAAAGGAAGTTGAAAGTGATCCCTTTGCTAAGGAGAGCGTGTACATGGGTATCATTACTTTTGGCGGAGAAGCTGAGTTTGTAACTAAAGGATTGGTTCCGTTTGAAAATTTTTCTAGAGAATTTCGCACTGACTCTCTAATAGCAAATGGGCAAACTCCCTTGGGACAAGCACTTTGGCTTCTTGTCGAGTCCCTCGACAAAGACATCAGAAGTTCAGTGAAAGGTGGCGAGAAGGGAGATTGGAAACCCCTTATTTTTATTCTCACTGATGGCGAACCTACCGATGAGTGGCAAGAGCCCCAGCAGGTGATTTTGAATAGGTCGAGTAAAAAAGTAATAAACATGATTACAGTTGGATGTGGCCCCAGGATTAATGAGCAGAACCTGAAGGATATTTCCATTGGACCAACCTTCAAGATGGACAATGATGATGCATCATTCAAGAGATTCTTCCAGTGGGTAAGTCAATCAGTCCGTGTAGCAAGTAAAGCTGTGAGTCAATTTGGAGGAGGCGACAAGCCAGCAGACCTACCACCCCCTCCTGATGGAATTCAATATATTCCTTAGGTGCTAGAGTGGAAAGAAGATGTATAATCATGCCAGTTTCAAAATTGGTGATAAAATCCCTCATACTTTAGAAGACAAGCGTCAAGACAATCTGGGTGCGTCAGCAAAAGCAGCTCCCTTTTTTATCATAGGTGCTAGTGCTCGTGGCAGGCTTCATTATCACAATGATGTACCACGAGACGATGCATTTACCGTACATTTCAACAATTCTTGGTTAGCAGTAGCAGTTGCTGATGGAGCTGGCTCAAAAACTCTCTCCCGTCATGGAGCCTCATTTTTAACTAACAAATTATGCAATCGGTTACTTCAAGCCACTAGCGTAAACAAGATACCTGAGCGAAAGACGACTTACAAAACCAGGGATCGACAAATCGACGGTGTTTTGCCAGTATCCCCTACTACTGAGGGAAAAATCACGATACAAACAATCAAAGAATCGATGGTGGCTAACGATGAAACAGGCGTAGAAGAGAAAAAACACCTTGGGGACATTATGCTGAAAGCTTTTCGTCAGGCTAGAATCGATTTAGGGAAATTTGCCAAGAGAAAAGGAGTTATCCTTGAAGATTTCCACTCGACCTTGCTAGGTCTAATTCTAAATATTGAGACTATGGATATGGGTATTGGGCAAATTGGTGATGGCTTAATACTTGGACTAAATGAAAAAGAAAAGGCCATTATACTTGCTGAGCCGCCAACAAGCGATGATCCAGCGGCCAGTTATTTTATAACACAAGAAGACTGGGCGCAATATTTGTATGTAAGAGAGGTTACTAGCCAAGAAGTGAGTCAATTTTCCACCTTTTATTTAATGACAGACGGGGTAGCTAATGATTGCCAATATGGTCCTCCTGCCAATATTCTTGAAATATGGGCAAAGGATATGGACCGTGAAGTACGGTTAGTACCTTCAGTTAAAGCAACAGCAGAAAGATTGAAAAATTACCTTGCCAGTTACAAAGCTAAGGGTAGTTTTGACGACAGGACATTAGTGGTTATCTGCAAAAATGGAGAGGAAAAAACAACATAATGACAACCGTCAGCCTTTATCAGAACACCAAGGGAATTCCTGATAACCTGGAAATAGGTGAGTCAATTTATGCCGGCGGTGAAGGACGTATCTTTTTCAGCAAAGATGGATCATACGCCATTAAAATTTATCATACAAATAGAGTGGGTGCAGAAAAGAGACAATTCCTAGAAATGATTACCATGCTTGGAAGCAGCCTGACACAGGATGAAGCACAGTTCCTTTGTTGGCCGCTGGCGATGGTACGCTCGGTCGATGATTCCCCACAAATCGGCTGTGTCACCAGACGAATACCAACTACATATAAGCCGCTTTGTCATTTCAATGAAAATCCCAAGATGGCGAAAGAGCAGTTCCTTTCCAGAAGATCATGGTCTCACTATTTGCAGATAGCAAGAGGAATCGCACGCGCAGTTGCCGTTTTACATGGTCGAGGATGTGCTCATACTGACTTATCATATTTTAATTTCCTTGTGAATCCAGATACCGCCGATGTAGTGCTGTTAGACCTAGATGGACTTGTTGTACCTGGTTTCTTACCAGCGCAGGTAAAAGGAACGAGGGGAATTATCGCCCACGAGATAATGTTGAGACAAAGCAGACCTAATGAACTCAGTGACCGTCATAGCCTAGCTGTGCAAGTTCTTCAAACATTGTTGTTTCGAAATGTGTTCAAGTCACTGATTACTTATGATCCAACTGATCCAGATAAGGATGAGGAAATTGGGTGGGGGAAGGAACTTACCTTCAGCGAAGACCCCAAAGATAGACGTAATCGGCTTCGTCTCCTAGGGATTCCTTTGTTTCAGAGTGGCGCTCTAAGCTATAAAATGTTAACACCAGCTTTACAGAGACTTACCGAGAGAGCTTGTATTGAAGGGCTGAGCAATCCATCTAAGCGTCCGTCAGCAAGGGAGTGGATCACTACCCTTAGCTACGCTCTTGATGAGCTCTTTCGGTGTTCCCGTTGTCGGCTTCATTTTCCTTACCCTTATTGGCTGAAACCAGCCCAAAGACGGACTTGTCCATTCTGTGGTCAGCGGGTCACCGGAAATCTGCCTTCAGTACTATCATTGTACGAACCCCGGAGCCGAGGAAAGTATATCTATTCTCAACGCAATCTGGTCATGGGAGATAAGTGGCAGTTATTCTCGGATATTGTGGACTCCCAACGAGATCCTCCAATGAGTCGTAAAAAAGAGCCTAGTATAGGGCATATTGAACTCGATGGCGAGAATAATTTGAACAGGCTCATAAATGATGAGGGAAATAAGTGGCGTGTTCAATTGAATGTAGAATCTGTTATAACCGTCGGGAAAAGTGATTCTATCCTACTTAAACCGGGGGCCATAATTAACTTTGGCGAAGGTCGGCGGTTGTTGGTCGTTGAAGAATAGCCAAGGAGGAGAGCATGGAAGATACAATACCTGAGGAACAACCAAATACGCTATTACCATTCTTGAGTCGCCTTGCCAACATTATTTCGAAGATGGTGACGTAGATAAGGCATCGGATTATATTTTACGTATTATTGATTCTAGTAATGACGAGCTGGTTGTTCGACAGCCTAATGAATGGGAGAATTGACCATCTATGAACGATAAACTGCCAGAAGATCAATTAAACCAACTCCTACCATGCTTGGGACGAATGGCAGAGTTGATTAGCTTTGGTAATAACCTTAACCGGCAAACTCTTGCGAATATCATGTCTGAGATAGGAATAGATGAGGAAGAGTGGGCATTGGCTGAGATGGAACTCTGGGTGAAAATACTGTATAAATGTCAGAACAAATCATATACTAAGAAGACTATTGTTGACGAACTGCAGGATCGTGGAATACCAGAATTCCCAGCAGTGCTCGCTTATGAATCCGCGAAACCTAAACCGCTGACAATAGAGCCTAAATTTGTTGACTTCGGTCGTTTGAAATTTGGAGAAGGGGCAAATACAACCCTGCAAGCCAGTGGAGAGCCTATCATTAAGGTAGTTGCTAGTAGTCGTTTATATATTAGTTTAAAAAAATCTGGACCTGCAAAAACCTTGATAAAAATACAATTGAATAGTGGTAAAAGTGGCGAATCATTTAAGGAAGAAATTATATTACAGGGTAAGACAGACGAGTTAAAAATACCTGTTACGGCATCTTGGGAAGAGGAAAAACCTCGTTTGTCTTATTGTCCAATATGCAAAATATCTAAAAAGTCGCTCTTCTGGAATCATGTAGATAAAAAATATGAATGTTTGAACCTAGAATGTAAGGCTACAGGTCCGGACCTTAATAATCTTTTCAGCCCTTATAGGCGAAGTTAGTATCTCATCATTACCTTATATCGAGGGGATTATGGAAAACGAATTGGATGAAGCTGAATTTAAGACTAATTCATTAGAAGTGATACCTGAGAGTATTAATTTTGGCAATCTCAGTCCTGGTCAGAGCGCTACTGTCACGGTTCTTGTCCGCGGAGGACAAGGAAATATTATTTTTCCTAATGACCTTTTCAAAATTACTCCAACCGACTTTGTCATTGAGGGCAGTGATGTCCAGATCACTCTTTTGAGTGGCTCCTCAGGTGAATTGATTTGGGATGAGATTGTTTTACAAACCTCCACACACGAGATCAAGGTACCCATAACGGCACGCTGGGAGGTGCATGAATTTGAAAGATCTTTAGATACATCTGTAGAGCCTCCTGTGATCCAAAGGGTGGAAAAGAATGCACGTCTAAAAGAAAAGCGTAATTTTAAAGGGAGAGCATGCTCGCGATGTGGCAAGACCTTTACCTATGACATAGATTCAACGTCATGGGAAGAGTGTACGTGTAATTGGTATCAAATCATTAGAAATTTGAGTGTCCGAGTCTACAAGGACTTGCGTTTTGGTATAAAAGAATTTCCCTCATATGTTCAAGAGATGTGGCGTATTATCGTGGGTAAAGAGAAGTGGTAATACCTGCGGAGTTTTCTGATAATGACAATTAATCTTACTGCTGGTCAATTGAAAATATATTTCGCCGGTTTAAAAAACGTGGCTTATGCTGTAAAACAGGGCAAAGGTAATATTACTGATGAAAAATTGATGGCAATTTTCGAATATATTGGTCTGAAGAAAAAAGGGGAAACTATTGAGCAAACTAAAAGTTATATAACCATATTTAAAGAAATTCTTAACGATATAAATAGTTATAAACAAAAGAGTGTGGAATATTTGTCTAGTTGTGGAATTCCTCTAGAGTTTGCAAAGTCTATAGTCGATATTTTAGTCGAAGCAGAGCCACCGCCTTCAGGCAACTATAAAGAAATCCTTAAAAACGATCCTAACAACTCTTGGGCGTATAATGAATGGGGTGGAGTATATTTAGACCAGGGTAAGTTGGATGAAGCAGCAAAGAAGTTTCAAAAAGCCCTTGAAATTAATCCAAATTTCTCCTGGGCACATTACAATTTGGCAGTAACTTATAAAAAACAAGGTAAACTTGATGAGGCAATAATGGAATATGAGAAAACCATTAAAATCGATCCTAATAACTTTCGTGCTTATAATGAACTTGGATCAGTATATACAGATCAAGGAAGGCTGGATGAAGCATTATCGATATTAGAAGAAGCCCTTAAAATTAATCCAAAATTCTGTTGGGCACATTACAACTTGGGTGTAGTATATTCAGACCAGGGTAAGTTAGATGAAGCAGCAAGGGAGTGTCAAGAAGCCCTTAAAATTGATCCCAAATACTCTTGGGCACATAATATGCTGGGTAATGTATATTTAAAACAGGGTAAACCGGAAGAAGCTTTAAAGGAGTATAAGAAGTCCCTTATCATTGAGCCTAACGACTCTTTCACACACAATTGTTTTGGTTGGTATTTTGAAAAACAAGGCAAGTTAGATAAAGCTATGAAGGAATATCAGGAAGCAATTAAAATTGACCCTGATGACTCTTGGACGCATAATGAATTAGGTGAGGTTTTCGAAAAACAAGGCAAGTTAGATCAAGCTATAAAGGAATACGAGGAGGCTTTGAGATTGGATCCTCACAATACTGATATAAAAGACAATCTAATAGCAATACGTCGAAGGATGTAAAATAAGTTTCTGTATCTGAACCTATAATCTATTTAATGATACTATAAAAAGTTTAGGGATTCCGAACGTGATGGAGGAAAGAATGCCTAAAAGAATTTGTGCTTCATGTGGAAAAGAAAAAGATGTGCAAGGAGGGAAAACTTGCGATAATAACCATTTCATTTGTAGGGATTGTGTTTGGTCTGCCCCAGCGTTACTCGGACCCGGTGAAAGGAAGAGCTGCCCTTTATGTAAGAAGCTATTAAGATAGGAGTTCTACGTCATGACTTAATTTGATAAAAATAGCTAGTAGGTCTATAAATAATCTCATTATTGAAAATACACGCTAAGCTGATCACAGGTCTTACCTCCTATTTTCACTAGCAAAACTTCTTTTCCGCTATTGTAGCACCCTTGAATTGGAGACTTTTTTTACGATACCCGAAATCTCTATATTATCCCTGAATTCTCCCCTTATTATTTTAAGAGGTGATATTAGTGCATAAAAAATACGGGCCTTGTTAATTCTCTGCCGAATTTAGACAAACACGTATTCCTTATATATAAATAATCAGCTATTCAATTATTCTTTGTTTAAGATTTTAACCCTCACTCACTATTGTTTCCATGGTATAAAGGCCGGGAGTGTTCTATCATAAACAGGGTAAAATCCAAGTTTTGAAAACAAATAAGTTAATTATTGGATAGCATTTGCTTATTGTATTTTGATTTGACATACCATCCCATGTTACGATAAACACACAATCATCCCGATGTTTGCATGGTAGTAAATGTGTCTCATGTGGGAATCAATGTTGTGTTTTCAAAGCTGACAGCATATGCCCGTCTTTGTTCCAGCAGGTGAGAAATATTTCGGTACGATGGAGACCGACCCTCCCCCGTCTCCAGTCTGAAAGCAAAAATGCTGGTAGTAAATTGCCAGTATTTTTTAATTTCGTACAGCTTAATAAATAGATATCAAGTAGAATTTCAAGAACTGGCTATATAATCAACCTCTCTCTATAGGGTGTAAAAGCTAGGAAATAAAATAGGATACGATCAAATAAAGGGAAATTTAGTTGTATTAGCAAACCAAACCATTTTTATTCATCCATCCTTGGTTTATGTTATAATCGGTGCATGAAGACGGATAATGCGGAGTCTATTAGCTCAGGGAGTTCCGTAATTCTAGCCCACCCGCACGCCCTTATACGTGAGGGAATAGCTCATATTCTGCAAGAACACGGTTTTAACGTTTGTGGTCAGACAGAGGATTTACGAAATTTGCATAAACTTGCTTTACAATATAAACCGGATATAGTCATTCTAGATTGGGAGATTTCCGAAAATCAGACAGATGCTGTCAAAGGTCTCAGTGAGACTTTCCCCGGTATTTCAATTGTCGTACTCACGCGTCCCCATACTTCCGGAGAATTTTTAAACGCATTAGCCGCTGGAGCGGGTGGTTATCTCTCGGTAAACTTATCACCGGAGGATTTTGTGCAGTCTTTGCATATGCTTGCCAAAGGAAGTCTTGTTGTTGCTAAAGAAAGAATTGAAGGTGAGGAAGTTGATCTCACTCTTGAGAAAACGATTACTCCGCGCGAAGAGTTAAGCGATCGTGAGACGGAGGTTCTGGCATTAGTAGGGAGAGGAGAAACTAATCGTGAAATCGCTGAGGAACTCATCATCTCAGAACATACAGTTAAGGTTCACCTTCGCGCCATACTGAACAAGCTCGATCTCCGCAACCGTCAGCAGGCTGCATCATACGCTACCAAAATGGGCCTCATCAAAAATATCAAGCGTGAATAGAATCAAACAAGACCTCAAGTATCTGCAAACGCATAGTATTACTTTAACTAATCCTTCCGGCTTACTCGTCTAGAGTTACCACTAATCCTATCAACAGAATTCTTCTTTCCAGATTAACCCGTCCGTAACCCCATAATCTAGCAGAATGGGCGATGTTCTTTCCATGTTAACCAGATATTCTTAAAATGTTATTCTCGTTTTACTATGAACTGGTTCGGACTGAGTTGAAAAATCATTAGCCAATGGATGGAAAAGTAAATCTGAGGGGTAAAAGAGATGATTCAGGTAAGCGAGATAGCCACCATGGCTATTCTTGAGACTTTGCGGGCAAGCGGTGTAGAACCGGATAAGGGTTTACGTTTAAAGCGGGAAAACACTGGCTTGTCCTTGAATATTGATACAACTAAGAATACCGACACTATTATCTGGCACGATGAAAATATCATTCTCATTATCGATCGGGAAACTGAAAAAAAGATAGGTGATGCACTTGTTGATATAGATGATGGTTCGGAAGGGGCGCGCCTTGTTTTACGTCATAAAATTAGTACTTGATGGGATTTTGCGGAAATTTGGTTGGGTAGAGGTCATGATTGACTAAATAACCTGTAAATCTTCCCCGTGAAGAGAACATATGCGGTACGCATTTTATTCAATATCTGAATAGCGTCCATTTCTGTGTAGTTAATGGGTGATATCTTAAGAGGGAGAATTTAGTGATGGAGATAGAGTACGGCACTATAGTAGTCGACAAAGACGGCAAGAATTTGGGAACTGTCGATTACGTGATAAGGGATTCCTGGACAGGGGAAGTTAAAAAGTTCAGAGTACGACGAAATGCTTCTGGAAGTGAACTTATGTGCTCTCCAGAGGAGGTAATTGAGGCGACAAAAGCAAAAATTAAGGTGGATGTTTCTTCGAATGATTTAGTAGAGTCTTAGACAAATGTGAGGAATTATCCGGGATGATTTTAATAAAAAGAAGAATACTGAGATACGAAAGTGCTGGCAACTTTTTTTATGAGAATATACAGAGCGAAATTTTAGCATGCGTATAAAATTTGAAGAGACAACAATCACCGATCCTAAGACCAACCGGGACAGAGACGCGGTAGCTGTGATACGTGATGGTCGACAGGTGGCCATCCTCCCAGAGGCTGATAGATTGAGGAGAGCTCTGAATCTGTCTATAGATGAAATTGAACATATTGTCAATAATTTCCGAGAACTAATGAACCGGCCGCCGACTCAGGATGAGAGGGAGTTCTGGAGAGCTGTACTTGAATATAAGCGTAACCAAAAACAAGCTTGATAAAGAAAAACACTAGGAATAGCCATCACTGATGAAAAACGATGTTGGAGGTTTAAAGTGGTTAGAGTAAGTGCAGTAGAACTATGTCAAAGACTAAAAGATGAGTCTGAAGCCAGTCCAAATAATGATGCTGTCAATAATCTTAGAATCCGCATCTTGGATTATCTCATAAATTGCCAGGTTCCTGATGACAAGTTTGAGGAAGTTCTGGAAGGCAGGATTTCTGACCCCGACCCGGCTAAAGAGCACAGCAAGATCATCTGTAGCGAAATTCTAGAAGCTTGGCGGAGCCAGCCCTAACAGAATTATTGGTAAGGATTGATTGTCCGTAAAAGGGAGCTAGGTTATGGTGTGGCAAAGGATAACAGAAGTACTAAAAAGAAAGGATAATAAAGCTGTCAAGAATATTGAAGGTGAATTGTTGGGTTATATGGTAAGCCGACATGATATTACCCTTAATGAATTACATAACCTTAAACGGGTAGAACGTGAGGTAATTCTTGGGGATAAACCGCTGGGAATAATCATGATTCGTATCTTTAACCTGGACATCGCCAAAGAAAGAGATGTGACCATCGACGGTTACACCAGTCTGGATAAACACCCGGAATTAATCCTATACGAGGGTAATTACCGGGAAGTCGATGGTGTAGCAATGGATATAAACATAGAGAAAAAAAAGTAAGAAACTACCGGGGGCTGGAGTGATAGCAATAACCGAACGTGCTAAAGAGGAATTAAAAGACGTGCTAATAGCAGCCGAGGCTGAACCATATGAAGGATTAAGACTGCTACCGACATCAAATAATACCTTTGGATTTATGCTAGATACTGAGATGTCTGGCGACCTCGTGATAGAGCACGAAGGATATAAAGTACTTCTTATCGGCCTTGAGTATTTCAAATTGCTGGATGGCAAGAC
>CAYZWV010000020.1:0-18336 GCA_964482255.1 uncultured Methanocellaceae archaeon | reverse complement strand
GGGTATATCTACTAATTAAATTGATCCTATGGAATTACTATTTAGATGGCATATCCGCCTAGAATAAGACGATGATCAGCGAGGGGAAAGACCAAAAATTCGTTCAAGCATTTTTTCTTATCCTACTTAATACAGAATAAAAGGACATTGGTTTTGTTTTAGATATCGTAAATATTCGAGATTCAGGATTAAACCAGGGATCACTTACAGGTGACGGAGGAGTCGTACTCGGTATATCCTTACCGAGCCACCCCGTCACTTTAAAGCGTGTTTTGGCATCATTTATGGGAACAGAGTAAGTATGAGTCTTGGTTTCCAAGGGTGCAAGGGATAAATCGCTTTGACGTATAAGTTCAATTGGTTTATCGTTATCATCAACTTTGACTATCCTTATACGAAATCTTTGGTAATTAGCTCTCCACCCGTTGTAAAATTCGACATCAAATAAAATTCTTCTTTTTTCCAAGGAGGTTTTGACATGGGATACGCCACACCAAGTAAATTCTTCGTAGGGAGCTCCAACAGGAGGGGGGCCACTTCCTCTTTTCATCCTTAGAAGAGGGGTAACAGGCCAAACAGCATCATTTGACATTGGATAGATAACACCTCAGCTGATTTCCTCTTCAATCTTTATTTATCTTTTTTACTAGACTGCTACGATATTATGCCCATCTCTGCCAGGCGTTCGGGCAGATAGGTATCAGTGACGAAGTCCAAGCCGTACTTTGCAAGAGACTGCTGCTCAGACTTCTTGTTCAGCTCCAACTGGAGGTTAATCTCGCTTTGCCAGAAATCGGAATCAAACCTGGGATCAGAGAGCAGGGAATGCAATGCCCTAATATCCTGATCGGTGAGCTTGTCGTTAGGCAGTTCATAGTTGATGATATCGGACGGTCGGATGCCAACAAACATCGCTCCTGGAGCTGCCATATATTCAGACAAATGAGCACTTTTGATCGAGCCATAGGCAATGGATGCAAAAATACGATAGGACCAGGGATCCCCATCCGTAAAGACTGCCACCGGAAGCTTCAATTCCTCGCTGATCCTCTTCATCAGTCTGCGCGTGCTTCTGGCAGGCTGACCCTTCAAGTGAATGATGATCGCACCAAAGCTTTCATCAAACTCGTTTTCGATTAGTCTGTCACGCATACCGCCTGTCTCGATGGCTATTACGAGTTTTGCGTCATGCTCCAGAAACTCAAGAGAATCAACATTACATGGAACCTGATAACCTGCCTCGCCGACATCGTCTTGACAGTGTATAATCTTGGTGCCCCTTCTGGTTTGCTCTCTGATGCGTATGGGGCCCATAATAGATGCTCCATCCTCCTCTGGCCTGATATGAAAGTCCTCTCTCTGGAGGTCGCTCACGATCTCGAGGTCCTCGATCAACCTATCACTCTCCTGTTGCTCCCTGAACTTTGCGAGGTCCCAGTTCTCAGAGATATAGTATAGTTCCCTCAGAGTGGAAGATTTCGCCTGTTTTAGCTGGGTATTAACAAAATCTACCACGTAGGATGTCTTGAGTAGTTGATAGGCACCACGAGTCGTTTTAGCACTTCTAGTGCTCTCTCGATCGCCATATACCCACACTTCCGACTCATCGTTATAGGCTATGTTGGCTTTCGTCCTGGTCGGCAGTAGGAGGGCTGGTATCTCCTCGTTCTCCAGTTGGGTGTAAAATTCATTGATCAGATGAAGTAACTTTCTCTGGGTCGTCTCGTCCTTCTCAATCATATTATACTACCTTCGCCCCTGTTATGACCTCTTCATCTATGCCCTCGACTATTGGCGCTTGCATTTCAGGCATCCCAATACAATCGATATTGTAATAGACTATTTTCTGCTCGCCTTTGCCAAGAGATATTTTCCAAAACAAACTGGTTGAATTTCCGGTGTTCACAATTTGCGCCTCTGGAGCCCCTACTACAGCGTATTTGGATAACTCATGCAGTTTAAATGACCTAGCATGTTCGCCAAAATTACTGACCTTTAGAGATACAACACATCCATCATCCTTTTGCTTAATTTCCTTCTGAATCAGTACATTGCCCATGATCTTCGCTATCACCGGCCTAATATCTGGCTCCTCCTTATTCAATATGGAAGATATCTTTGTCACCATCTTTGGAAGGATCTTCTTGATAATTTCCTCCTTGTCTTTACGCTTTTCGAGCAGTTTTTTCCGCGATAGATAATTCTTCATGTCGCGTGCCACTTCTTGAACAGCCAGCTTGATTTCGTTCATTATCTCAGGAATATCTGCTATGGCGTCCTTAGACTCTGATGTGAATGGAACTTTCGTAGAAGCGACATGGACAAATACGACCGCTGGACCTACGGGAGTACCATTTCCACCTGATTGGTTCAGCTCATAGTTTCTCCAGTTCACATTACCTATGGCATGGGTGATGGCACATCCTCCTTGTTGATATAGCAACGGCACCTTGTTGGCAAAACGCAATATTTCAATCTTATCCTCCTTGCGCAGACTACCACCAAATGCGATGCCTGCCTCCACAATGAAAGGATTGCCAGAGTGGACAGTGGCAGACCTGGTCGTAGTAGAAATGAAATCGACATCATATTCTTTCCTGAGACCTTTGTAAATCTGATCCTCACCTATTGGAGACAGGCAATCCGTTGGTGGAGCTTGAATCCTGACTTTCTTGAAGGCCCCCAAAAGGTGTTTCGCCTGATCATGAGACAGATTAGCAGGAATCTCATCGAGATCAATGGCAGCAGCTTTGCATATATCCTCCGCAGTCTTACGCCCCATCCTGGAAAACTCATTCATCAAGAAGGATACCAGCTTCTGCCTATCTGTGTAGCGCAGCATCTTGATCAAAGTGCCCAGCTCCATTCCGGCCAGATGTGGCTTGATCTCCTTTGGCTGAGGTGGCATTCTATCGGTAACCCTATCAAACACCACCCGATTCCCATCAGGCTCGATCAAAGTTAGCCTGGCATGTGGGTTCACAATGGCAGTGGATTTCATATATTCGTGGACGGACTGGCGCCTTCCTCTCACATAGGATGCTTCCACCTCCATTTCTACTCTGGTTCCATGAGGTAGATCCCAATCTGTAGTTTTTTCTACTAGGATCTCTGGCTCGTTAGCCTTGGTGTTGATGATCAGCTCATAATAATGTGCAGGATCAGTTACGTCTATCCTGGATATTATTTTGGTAGGTTTGCCTGATGTCAGCTGAGAGTAGAGTACTGCCGCAGAGATACCAATTCCTTGTTGTCCTCTGCTTTGCTTTAATACGTGAAACCTTGAGCCATAAAGTAGCTTGGCGAATGTTCTGGGTATCTGCTCTCTAACTATTCCAGGACCATTATCCTCAACTGTGACCAAGCATGCATCTCCCACTCGAGATATCTGCACAAAAATATCAGGGAGGATAGAGGCGTCTTCGCAGGCATCTAATGCATTATCCACTGCCTCCTTAACGCATGTTATTAGGCTTCTCGGAGCAGAATCAAAACCCAGTATCTGTCGGTTCTTCTCAAAGAACTCAGCGACGCTTATGGCTCTCTGCTTTTTTGCAAGCTCCTCTGCAATCGCCATCTGTCCCATCCCCCTGACCTTTTATTTCTTTATCTTATTTATTATTTATATCACAGCTCAGCTCCGACTATAGTCTGAGTTGACGTCACAGCCTTTATATCTCTTATGGAATCGACTAGCTTGTTCAGAGTACTTAGACCTTCAACTTCCATTATCACTACGAAGTCATACTCGCCAAACACATGAAAAATGTCCTTAATTCCATCGATATCCTTTAGTTGATTATATACGGACTTTTCCTCACCAGGAACGACTTTCACCATCGTGACTCCTACAACCATCTAATTCACCAGCATAATTACATATCACATGGAGAACAAAAAGGTTATCGTCATAAGCGCATATTTTAGGCATGAATGCATGATATTGTCGCCGTGGGTGATGTCCACGAAGGCATCAACTTTGGTTTTCAGATCGATCCAGATACGGGGCTTTCTGCAAGAGTTCTAGACATACATGAAAATTTTGCTATGACGGCAAAGTTTGCAATAGCTAATAAGGCGAGTCTTTTCGTTGTCCTAGGCGACCTCTTCGATAGAACGCACGTCAGCCCAACTTTCCGAGAGATGATAAGAAGTGATGTGATGGAGCCACTGGAGAAGGCAGGCATACCCGTATGGATACTAGCAGGGAACCATGATCAGCCCAGGGGTAAAAAGGGTACATCAATAGATGATTTTCGTGGTTATCCCAACGTCAGCGTGTACAGAAAGCCAGCAGTAGAGATGCTGGAAATCGATGGAAAGAGCGTGGGATGCATAATCATTCCATACCTGCATCCAACGCATATCGCAGAACTCGTCCTAGAAAATTTTGGCAAAGAGACCCCTATAGAGCAAAGCTTCGTCCTCGGACAGGAGTTGCTGAAAAAGTGGATCCAAAAAAGAGTAGATGAACTGGATGCTGATTTCAAGCTCCTCTTTGCTCACTACTATGTGGAGGGCGCTAGGCTTAGAGAGACTTCATCCCCAGAAGTCCTGCCAGGAGAATTCTCTTTTCGGAAGGATATGATTCCTGATGTGGACCTTGCCGTATTCGGTCACATTCACCTGCACCAGAAGATGCATGTCCAAGGAACAGAAGTACTCTATTGTGGCGCAGTTGAGCGAATAGATTGGGGTGAAAGGGAAGATAAAAAGGGGTTTATCGTGATCAGCCCTTTCGCCGAAAAAAAATGGAGATTTGAGGAGTTGCCAACAAGAGATATGTTGAAGATCAAAGTTGAAGTGAGAGATGATAAGCCTCTGCAGAAAATTCTGGATGCCATACCAGATGTCACAGGAAAAATGGTTCGCCTGGAGGTCTCGATCGACGAGGGACTGCGAAGCAAGGTTGTAGATTCCAGGATCGCAGATAAGCTGAAAGATGCGTTTCACTATGAGGTACGATGGACCGAGAGAACAGATGAAAAGATCGGTTTTGTCAGCTTCACCATGGACCCATTTAAGCTACTAAGGGACTTTGTAGACCTAAACTATTGTGACCACTCAAAGCATAAAGAAATCAAGAGAATGGGTGAATCTCTCCTAAAAGCGGTGTTAGGATGAAGACCCTTGAATCATTCTTCCAAGACCAAGATGGGGGGGGTGAGCCAAGCGATGCGATTGCATCTGTCTCTGGCGAAGAGTCACTCGGGGGAGGATTCGTCATAGAAGAGATCGAACTCAAGGGTTTCATGAGATATCTGGATAGGTCCTCAGTCTGCTTTCCACACAAATTCAATGTGATCGTGGGTAAGACTGGTACAGGAAAGACGTCCCTTTTAGATGCGATCACCTTTGCATTGTATAAGCGCACATCTAGAACTGATCTGCCCAACGTGAAAATCCAGGATATTTGTAAGCCAGGAGGATATATTAAAATCACATTCAGTCATGGAGAAGGACGTGGATCAAACATCTACGAGGTGATACGCGGCCTAACCTCATCTGGAGCTTCTTACGTTACCCTCAAAAGAGATGGATTGGCAATAGGGGGCACTATTCCTGAAATCGATGCCCAGATACAAGAGATAATCGGGCTAGACTATGTTGGCTTCCGCAATTCAACGTTCGTCCGCCAAGAGGAAATGAAGGAATTGGGAGCAGAGACTGGTTCTCAACGTTTAGAGATATTTCAGAAACTTTTTAGGTTGGAAACTTTCGAAAAAGCGCAGAGCTTGGCAACTGAGAAATTAGGTCTCATCGCATTGGACATCAAGGGAAAGGAATCAGAATTAAACGTAAGGAAGGAGCAGCTGACCAAGCTACCAGAGAAGCAAGAAGAGCTTCATTCAATAGAAAAGGAAACCAAGGTTGAGCAGGATAAGCTGGAGAAGCTGGATGAAACAGTCGCAGAACGAGAGCTTTTGTGCAAGGAGCTGAGAAGCAAGCATGATGAATTTTTGGCGACCAAAGCCAAGGAATCTGAGCTATCCCAAGCCATCATTGAGCTAAGTAAGAAGATCAAAACAGCATATGAGGAATATCAGAGGACTCAGGAGCTCAAAAAACAGATACTTAAACTGGATGAGGATACGAAAGACTACGAGTCGCTGAGGACAATATGGGACACGCTAAGAGAGAGAAATCAAAAGATCAAAGGCCTTGAGGATCGGAAGAATATCTACGAAGATCAGAGAAGCAAAGCAAAAGAGGAACATGAGAGTGAAATGAAGCGAATCTCCTCCCATATAAGCCTACAGGAAGAGAGGCTCCGTAAGATCGTCACGGACATAGATAAAGATGAGGCTTTTTTCCTTCTAAAAAAAGAAGGCTCTCTGGAAGAAAGAATAGAGCGAATAAAACTAGAGATGGAATGGTTGCGCGAAAAAAAGAGCTTCATCTCCAGCTTGAAGAAAGAGCACGAAAAAGCTCAGACAGAGCTGAAAGAGGTTTCAGCAAGGACGAACAGCATCAGCTCAGACTCTTTCGTTCTCTCAGAGATCCGAGAGCAAATAGAAAGAATCAAGAGCGACAAGGAGAGAAGTCAAGAGGAGTTCTCTCTCAAATACAAGGATATTAACCAGAAGATCGAAGATATTCAAGCTCAAATCAAGAGCATTGAATTTAGTGAAGCAGAGAAGGGGCAGCTTAGCGAGATAGGAAAGGCGTTGAAATCCAAGAAGAATGATAAAGAGAGACTAGAGCAGAAGCGAAGAGAGTTAGATAGAACCGGCGATGTATCTAAGTTGATTGGGGATCTGACAGTTCAGAAGGAGCAGAAGGAGTTGAAAAAGAAGGAACTGCAAACTTCATTAAAAGAGCTTCAGAAAGATGAGATCCAGTATGAAAGAATCGAGCTTGATTTGAAGGAGATTGAGAGTAAACGAAGAGACCTAGATAGAATTATTCACGAAAAAAAGGGCAAGGCAGATCAGATAAAAGGAGATATCGAAGACCTGCTAAGACTCAAAGAAAAGACCAAAGAGCTAGAAGAGGGTCTAAAGGAGTTGCAGGAGACCTCCGAGGTGCTCACTCTTCTGAAGGATAAGATATTCCATAAAAGAGGGATAGTTATGTATGCGATCAATCAGCTACTACCCCAACTTGCCCATGAGTCTTCCATAAATCTGTCAGATCTAACGGATGCTAGATTCGGCAAGGTACAGCTGACACCTTACGAAGAAAATAAGAGCTATGGCATCCGTATCGGTGTGGAGGGACCTGATGGCTTGTTCCATGACGTACAAGAGTTCAGCGGTGGTGAAAAGACGCAGATCAACGCCGCCCTAAGATTTGCGATCGCCAAGGAACTTGCAAGCCTTCCACAGGTTGGCAGGACATTTGGCAGGATGAAGACCCTTTTCATTGACGAAGGGGACCTTGGATCTCTGGATACAGAAGTTAGCAGGGAGCTCTTTGTCAAAAAACTCTTTGACATGGGTCAGTTCTTTGACAAAATCATTTTAATTACCCATTTGACGGAAGTGGCAGATAAATTCCCCGGCAAGATAAGGGTGTGCATGACGCCTGATGAGAGGTCAAGAATAGAGGTGGAAAATTGAATTTCGCCGATGCATTAGAGGACATCAAGAAGTATGGCCACCTAGCACACGAAAAAGACCAAAATATGTTGAAAGGTGTTACGATAGAGCAGTTCAAACTGGCTGATGAAACCAGAGAATTGGTAGCCATCGATGGTTCGCACTCATTCATTTTAGATCTTTCTGGGATCAAATTAGCTGTTATTAGAGTCTGTGCATTAGAATACGAGTTCGTTGTTGGAAAAAAAACAGGCTTCAAGCTAAAGAATTCCTCAATCTTTGAGAAACCGATTGTGATCTCTTCGCACAAGGATTTCGTTGAGTCGCAGTCTGAACTATACCAGAATGTCTTTGAGCATGCAAGGAGGTCGCAATTAAACACGTACTCCTACATAGCCAACGAGCTCAGGAGATTCGAGGAGCATAGGCTCCTGAATCAGGTTTCAAGCAGTACTTCTGGAGACATATTAGCGCTCGATGGCGCATTGACCACACCGCCACCATTCCTGAGTGGTTTCTCAGATATGATGGAAGATACCATCCAGAAATGCAAAGATAATGGGAACATACTGCTCGGTGTATCCAAAGATTCAGAGACGCACTCATTAGGCTCTCCGTCCACAGACGAGGAGTTATTACTCGAAGTCAACAAGCAAGGGTGTCTATATGCGAAAGTGAAGCTAGAAGGGAGTTATCTTCGCTATGGGGATGTGTACTTCGCTAGGTTGCATCCAAAGGCGATGAAGTGGTTCAGAATAGACATAGGGACAAAAGAACACCCGAATCATGTTTTTCCGGTTCTAGCACACTATGCGAGGTCTGAACTCTGTCCAGGCTACATATATCCGCTGCTAGAGGCACACCGACTTGCAGTAATGGTCCGAAGGCTTCATAGCATATATGAAAAGAAGATCATGGAACTCGCGCCCAAATATGATATATCCCTTGAAGAAATTCTTAGGGGGAGAACTAACATCGAGGGGTCAAAGATGAGAAGGTTTCATGAGTTTCTGGATGGGGTTAGCAGATGAAAATCGGAGAAGTTGTATCAGCATCCGTTTTAGGGGGCATCGATATAAAACTGGAGCTTGATGAACCTGAAGACCTGAGAGTGGGATACCCCATAATCGTAGAAGGAAAAAGATATCAATTCTATTGCGTGGTCCAAGATATCCGTAACCCACCGATGGGTATCGTCGAGCAAATCGCAGGTTCCGAACTTGGTGATTCGGTGGTGCCAATGATTTCGCCAGGAATCCATGAGGGATACGGTGGACAGATATTTTTCTCAAAAGCTTTGTTGAAGCCGATTCAGCTGATAGATGTTGATGGCAAATTACATGAGCCAGAGACGATACCCCCTTACTTCTCTCAAGTTCGAAAGGCTATCTGGGAAGATGTAGAAAAAATATACCAGTCCACAGAGTCGACCATGCCAATCGGCTCTTTGCGCGGCATATCAGATTTTAAAATACCGCTGGACATTGCCAGCTTGACAGAAAAACCTTTTGCCATTTTTGGTCGCACTGGCATGGGAAAAACTATACTTTGCAAGATCGTGTGCAACTCTATCCTGGCAAAGGATGTATCAAGCATACTTCTTTTTGACATGCACCAAGAATACGGGATGTACTCCAAAAGTGACAACTCTCCCGGTTTGAAGTTCTTTTTCCCCCATAAAGTAGAAATATTTTCACTTGATCCGTCAAATACCGAGGCCAGACCCTTTGTGATCAGCCCCCGAGAGATTACCCCCGCCGATGTTATCGTCGCTTTTCAAGATCTTTCTGATCCAATGATAGATGCTTTGTATTGCTTAGACCGAGTGAAAGGGGACAGAGACCTTATAACTGCCATTCGGGAGGCAACACCAGACTCAGACGAAAGGATTCATGCAGGCTCACTTCAGGCACTACGGAGAAGGATTGCACGCATGGAAAGATTTGACTTTGTCAAGGATACTTCTCACGACATGTTCAGCCAAATAGCGTCGCTGATTCAAGCAAAGAAATCCATCGTCCTTGACTTTGGAAAATACGGCAGAGATATGACCGCCTATTTATTCATTGCAAACATACTAGCGAGACGATTGTATGATCTCTATAGTGAGAAAGAGGAAATACCACGCCTCGTATTGTTCATAGAAGAGGCACATAAATTTTTAGATCCTCGTATCGCATCCTATACCATCCTCAGCACACTTGCCAGGGAGACGAGGAAGTTCAACCTGGTCCTCTCGTTAATAGACCAGCGTCCGTCTCGTATAGATGATGAAGTCAGAAGTCAACTAGCGAATAGGTTAATTCTATCACTCAAGGAGCCGAACGACATCACCTCTGCGCTGGCGGGAATCCCAGATAGGAGTACATGGGAGGGCGTAGTTGGCGCGATACCCGCACGAACTGTCTTAGCAGTTGGGGATGCCATCAGAGTGCCGACTGTCATAGAAATAATGGAATATAACACGGATTATATGAGGCAGTTTACCGAGACCGAGAGTATGAATAGCGGCGATATCGACGAGATATCTAGAGACGTGGACAAGATATTTGAATGAGTGAAGATCATGGAACATCCTTGTTTTGATGAAAATGCACATTTTCGCGTGGGGAGGATACACCTACCAGTTGCACCAAAGTGCAACATCAAATGCAGATATTGCGAGGCCAACATTTGTTCTGATATAATAGGAGTGCCGGGTGCAACCCTAAGAGTCATGTCTCCTTCAGAAGTTATCTCCACCGTAAAAAATGCCGTCAAGGCAGACCCCAGAAACAAGATCGTAGCTGTCGCAGGACCTGGTGATCCGCTGGCAAATGACCAGACCTTTGAGACGCTTGCTCTGGTTAAAAATCATTTCCCTGAGTTGAAGACGTGTCTCTGCACCAATGGGCTTATGCTCCCGGAAAAAATAAATCAGCTGTCTGGTCTTGACTACATAACGGTTACGATCAATGCTGTTACCCCTGAAACAGCTAAAAAGATATATAGGTACATAAATCTGGATGGCAAAAAAAGCAAGGATTTTGATGTACTGCTCAGAAAACAGAAATTGGGGGTTCGACTTGCGCACGAACTTGGAATCACTGTGAAGATAAACACGGTGCTAATTCCTAAAATCAACGAACAGGAGATCGAGAAGATAGCCTGCTGGGCATCTTCATATGCCTACATCATGAACGTCATGCCTCTCATACCACTGGGCGAGTTCAAAAGGCTAAAGAGACCAAGCTGTGCGCAGATGGACAGAGCCAGATTAGCAGTGAGCAAGCACATGCGACTTTTCACATGCTGCAAACAATGCAGAGCTGACGCCATAGGAGTCCCAGGAGAACTCGAATATCATAAAGAGAGAGCGGATTTAAAGTTTCATCATATTGCAGAAGGACTGTAAATCAATTAGTTTAATCAAAAGAGAGGATTAAGTTCAAGAAGATATATCAGAAACAGGTTTTGGATACCCTTTCATATCTTTATAATATACTAAATTAATGTTGGATATGGACGAGTTATACGAACTCATGAGGTGAAAAAAATGAACATGGATTTATTAATACCTCTTCTTATTACGTCCGCAGTTGCAATTATTGGTTGGTTTATAGTTCATTCCTTGTCGTCAAATAGAGATAGAGCAAACAAACGTCGCGATCTGCGAGTCCAATACTTGATAGAAGCTTGGCGAAGATTGGAGAACGCCTCGAATCGAAGTGATAAATTAAGGTCTAGCGATTTGGAGGCAGCAATTGCAGATATTCAATTGTTTGGCAGTCCAAGACAGATTGAGTTGGCACAAAAATTTACAGAAGATTTTGCCAACACTAGAAGCGCAGGTTTAGACGAACTTTTGGAAGACCTACGTCAGGACCTACGAAAAGAACTTCGATTAGAAACTGTTCCTAAAAGTATGAAGTATCTAAGAATTATTTCGAACTTTGATCAAAACAGAAAAAAGTAGAAGGTGAAATGATGAACTCTAGTGAGAATAGTCGGATTGCGCATAACATGGACTATACGGCTCACTCCGTTCGCCCAAATCCCCCTTTGAATAACTTCAGATAAGCTCAGCCGTTATGTGCCATTTTTCTTGAAAATCTACTTAAACTAAAGCATATAAATATGAATTATATTATTAGGTGAAAATATGGAATTGAAGGTAGATACGGGTAAAGATCCAAGGGTAAAACTTTTATTAGAGTTTGGCAGGACAATAAACCCCCGAGAGTTATTTCCATTATTGCATAAAGATGCTGATGCTCTTATCGAAGAAAATCCATTTGCCTTGGCTCTGGCTGCGGTATTAGATAGAGGTACTAAGTCTGAAATTATTTGGACAATACCCTATTATTTACAAGAGAAAATCGGAGAATTAAATCCTAGGTTCTTTATGAGTAAGACGCTTGAGGAGATAGGGAAAATTTTCCAAGAACTTCCCTTAAAACCGAGATACATAAACGACGCTCCAAGAACCGTTAAAGAACTATCGGAGATTGTTGTTAATGAGTTCAACGGCGATGCGTCAAAAATATGGCGAAATAAAAGTTCAAAATATGTAAAAACAACCTTCCAGCGAATCTATGGTGTGGGACCTGGTATTTCCTCAATGGCTGTACTCCTTTTAGAAAGATGTTTTGGCATCCATTTCGATGACATAGACCATAGAGATATGGATGTAAAACCCGACACTCACGTTATCAGAGTTTTTAGTAGACTTGGTTTTATATCTAGACAAAATGAAGAAGCTGCATTGAAAGCTGCGCGAGAGCTTAACCCAGAATACCCGGGTGCAATTGATGCACCAATTTGGGTAATCGGTAGAAGATGGTGTACTGCAAATGCACCCCAATGTTTACACTGTCCACTCAATGAATTTTGCCCTAAGAATATTGTTTCAGACGGATTGAAACAAATGGAGTTAGAGACTAATGCTCAATCTGATAGTCACCTGTGTGGGAAGTAAAAAAAATAATGGATGCCTTCAATTAAAAATGTTATTACAAAATTTCCCTTTGAATAACTTCAGATACGCTCGATACGCTATATGAAATCGCCTTTGAACCAAGGATGATCTTGCCATGAATAACAAAACTCGAAGGATAGAGAGCAAAACGTCAAGAACTGCAGAAATGATTTGTCTATCGAGAGCGGCTTCATTTTATGAGAGAGAGCCCCATTATAAAAGTGATGACTATATTGCACCAAAGATAGTGCCCAAATTTATGCAACCCTTTTTGAGGTCTTGGCTAATTCGAAAATTTTATAAAAACACAATGGCTCCTAAAGGCATATATGAATACGTGATAGCGCGTACAAAATTCATTGATTCCGTTTTTAAAAATGCTATTGCAAAGGAGTTTGATCAAATTCTCATATTCGGAGCTGGTTTTGACTCACGAGGAATAAGATTTCTTGATAAAAATAGCCAAATAAAAGTATTTGAATTAGATGCCCCCATAACACAAAATGCTAAATTAGATCAGCTAAAGAGAAGAGGCATTGAAATCAATCCTAATATCATTTTTATTCCTATTGATTTTAATAAAGAATCAATTGGAAGCAAACTCATCGAGGCGGGATTTAAAAAGAACAGGATATCTCTATTTATACTTGAGGGTTTGACCATGTATTTAACCAACGAAGCAGTTAATTCTACCTTCAAACTTATCGAAGATTTTTCTGGAGTTGGAAGCGAAATTGTATTTGATTACATATATGCATCCGTTTTAAGAAGAGAGAATATCTATTACGGAGAGAAAGGGATTTTTGATACCGTTATGAAAGCTAACGAAGCTTGGTCCTTTGGGATTGAGAAAGGTCAGATAGAAGCATTTCTAAAGAATTATAACTTTACGTTAATAGAGAATAATAACTCTGAAGATTTGGAGAACAAGTATTTTAGAAATAGAAATGGAGATAACAAATTAATTGGAAGAATTAATGGTACTCATTGCATTGCGTATGCCAAAAAATAATGAAATGACGCATGGCACCCCATATAAAAGCACTACGATCCGCTTCTCTCCCCCAAATCCTCGTCGATGAACTTCAGATAGGCTCTAAAAGTTAGGCTAAATACTCACTTCTTAGCTTAGAGGTGTAAAAATGGATATAAAAAGATTTCAAAAATGGGCTGAACGTGAATACAGTGCAAAACAGCGAATTATCGCACTGTTTCTTTTGGGTATACTGTTTGTGATTGCGATCCCATTCTTTCTCATTGCTGCATCATCCTCTCTTGACCAATGGTTGCAGTTGCCCCTGTTTGTCTATAGGCTGGTGAGCCCTACCATTAGCTTGTTATTCATTGGGGTAGGTTTGTTGTTTGCTTTGTGGTCCATTCGAATTCAATTTGTGCTGGCCAAAGGAACTCCAGCACCAATGATGCCAACACAGAAATTGGTGGTGCAAAAACCCTATACTTATTGCCGAAACCCGATGTCTTTGGGAACTATTATCCTTTATACGGGTATTGCTATTTGGATTGGTTCACCTTCCGCGGTTGGATTGGTTTTACTCTTTGCAGTGCTGCTTATGGTATACAATAAGCTGATTGAGGAAAGGGAACTAGAAAAACGATTTGGCTCCGAATACTTAGAATATAAGAGGAGAACCCCATTTCTGATACCTTGGAAAAGAAACTAAGTAAACGCTCACACTGCGCATAACACGGGCTTTACGGGTCACTTCGCTCCCAAAATTCACCTGTATGCTCGGACTTCGCATATCCGCAAAACTTCGCATATCTGTAAAACGTTACATAGCCTCTTCTGCGGTCATTGAAACTATCTTGTTGATCTCTGTCTGGAGCTCGGTCGGCAAACCTGGAATGTCTGCATCCAAAAATCCCCTCACTATGAGAGAGGTGGCCTCGCTTTCGGTTAGCCCCCGGGTCATCAGATAATATAGCTGCTCATCGGCAATTTTTCCAACCGCTGCCTCGTGGGTCATCTCAGTTTCCTTTGACCTGCCATCCAAGCTTGGATGAGCTCTAGCTATTGCACTATCGCTCAACAAGAGAGCTCTGCATTCCAAGTGACCATGAGTTTTTGGCTTGTTTCCCCTTAACATCCCTCTCATGTCTATGAGTGACTCGTCCATAATTACTGCACGGGAGACTATTTCCCCTTTGGTCCCTTCGGCCGAGAATATTATGCTGCTGCCAACATCGATGTTTGATTTTTTTCTGCTTAAAATCAGATTCCTGAAACTCGCTCTCGCTCCTTGGCCCTTCAGTATAACCGTAGGATACATCTGTATTGACTTAACTGGATTCAGCAGAACGTAGTTCAGGTTCAGCGTCCCATTTTTCTCGACCGTGGCACCCATCCTTGGTCGAACGTGAAAGTTTTGCCCCCAGGAATGTATCATAGACAATGTTACCTCTGCACCCTCTTTGACGTGTATCTCGGTCGCAGCAACGTGGGCAGCAGTCTCACATTCGGGATTGACGGTGCAACCTGTTATAATGTGTATCTTCGAACCCGGTTCAGCGATGATGAAATTATGTGGCACCTGGACCGCTTTATCGGTGCCCATGTACAAACAAGCTTGGAGAGGGTATCCTACGTTGACACCCTCTTTAACCCAAACGAATGCACCCCCCACAGAGTTCGCTGCCACATAGTTGGCGTATTTATCCAGTCCCATAGATAGGTGCCTAAACCAGTATTTTTCAACCCACGGATAAGTTCTGATGGCATCATCTGTGTTAAGGACTACCAATCCCTCTGGTAGGTTCTCTTTTAGCCATTCTGTGTACTTCAGATATACCACGTCGTTGTCATGCTGAAAATAAGTGCCGCTTCTATGCCCCTCGTCGTCTCTTGTACCAACCGCTCTGGAAGCATCCCTAACCCCCTCGCTGAGTTCGGTAATCTCATCGACTTTTTCATGTGTAGGTACTTGCATGTTAAAAACATTCAGATCGATATCGGGACCATATTTGGCAGGCTTTGCACTTTTAAGTAGCTCTTGAGCCCTCTTTCTTTTCTCAACATACCATTTCGGGAGTTCTTTCATGTGATCATTCCTCAAGCTCAGGCATGAGACTCTTATGTTCTTTTTTCAGCGCAGGTGGACAGACTCCCATGTAGGCACAGTAGCCCTGTTCCTCTATCTTTGATAAAATATCCTCGGGATGCTCGCTGACGGCGATCTTTCCGTCGCACATCACATGAGCGAGATCTGCATCTATGTATTGTAAAATGTGTCTATGATGAGTGATCAGAAGTAATGAGCCCCCAGTCTCCTTGATGAAACCGTCCACTTGACCCCCGATCAACTTCAGAGAGTCTATATCAACGCCGCTATCGGGTTCATCCAAGACCAGAAGTTGCGGTTTCATCGCAAAGATCTGGGCTAGTTCCGATCTTTTTCTTTCACCACCTGAGAAGCCGACGTTCACATCCCTGTCTCTGAAATTTTTAGGCAAACCCACCTTCTTAAGTGCCTCGGTGGCAAATATTTCTTCCTGCCCCTTGCTCGGGTCCCAAGGCTCCTTTCCCCCACAAAGACGGATTATATCGCGCAATTTCACGCCACTTATTGCAGGGGGGAACTGGAATGCAAAACCTATCCCTTTTCTTGCGCGTTTGTCTATGGACAGATTCACGATATTTGTACCATCAAAAATTATCTCGCCCTTGGAGACCTTATAGGGAGGAATTCCTATTAGACTCATGACTAATGTAGTCTTGCCTGATGCATTAGGACCCAAAAGAACGTGCACTTCACCTTTGCCTATCTCTAGGTTAACGCCACTCAAGATCTCCTTGCCATTAACCTCTACATGAAGATCTTTGATCTCTAACAAAGCCATATTCTCACTGCCAACTCTAAGCGTGCTAACAAAACTTAAATGTTGTTGTACTAAATAATCGGTTGAAAGGGATTGACAAAACACGTTTTAAAAACACAGAGAAGGACCCTAGTATACAACATAATGACCTTGATATATCTGCTGTAGCACTCACTATCCAAAAGATCGAAGGAAATAACAATTTCACGGAAAGAGAACATCCGATACTTTTCCTAAAGGTCTAAAAGACATAGTATTAATAGAAAAAATAGTAATGGAGACATATCTGTTGGGCTTATGAAGAGCAGTTTTTCTAGTCAAGCGACTTGATAATGAGAGGAATGTGGGGAAGATCTGCATTATTACGCCTATATAAACTAGCAGAATATAATAAAAGTCAGAAAAAGAGTTATTTGCAGCCGCATTTCATGTGAATTGCTGATATTGTATGGTGCCCTATGAAAGATTCGTTATGCGTATTATGCAAAGGAAAGGGTTTATGTGGGCGACCTTGCCCTATACTTACCAAATTTAGAGCAATAGAGAGAATATCGCCCCTAGGTAATAGCATATTTGGTGCTTCACCTCCTTCTGTTTTCGTTGGGCGGGTTGGATATCCAAATATACAGGCAGGTCCTTTGGTCCCCCCGCTAATAACCGCTAAGGATGCGCAGGTCTATGATGATCCAATCAGTTGGTTAGATAAGGATATCAAAGATATAATCAGCCTACGCTCGAATTTGGTCAGATCAAATCTCGGTTTAAATGTAAAAGATCCTTACATTTTAGAGAGTAAACTATTTTCAAAGGTTCAAGAGCTTGCGATGGCATCTATGCCTGTTGACACTGAGGTACACTTCTATAAATCCCCAAAAAAAGAGTTACGCTTTGATGATGTTCTGAGTCCAATGGGTCCTTCAGGCAGGATTAAAACACTGGAAATAACAGAAAATCCGTCGGTTCCCCGAAAAATTGATCATCTTGTCTTTGACACCGATGTCCTAGCTAATGAAGCCATAGGTGAGTTGTACAGGAGCGACATCTCGACCTATCACATAGGTCGACTGCTCTCGGTTGGACTGCTTGGGAGAAGTGGAGATCGCAAGCTTGTTCCAACGAGATGGTCCATCACGGCAACAGATGATGTCATCGGTAAAGAATTGATCAGCCAAGTTAGAACTCACTCAGAACTGGATGAGATCAGGGTTTTTAGTGATCAAAAATTTGGCAATAGATTTGAGATAGTTTTGCTACCCAAAATTTTTTCATTCGAATTGATAGAGATCTGGTTACCAAAATCAGTTTGGGCGAGCAATAAAACATGGATTGGCGAAGATGGTGAAGGATATGATGGCAGAACCACCTATTCTCACTTAGCAGGAGGATATTACGCAGCACGGCTTGGAGTCCTTGAGTATCTGGCGAAGATAAAAAGACAAGCATTTGTTTTCATAATACGAGAGATCCTCCCCGCCTACTGGGCACCCCTTGGCAGCTGGGTCATCCGAGAGACAGTACGTAACGCTATGGCACAAAAACCGAAAAGATTTGATTCCCTAGAAGAGGCGATAGGGGATATAGCTAAAAGAATACGAACCCCATCGTCGAAATGGATAACAAAAGCAAAACTCCTGGCTGACTACAAATTCCAGAAAACTCTGGCAGATTTTTTTACCGACAAAGCACGATAAGTTTCAGTATAATAAAAAAGAACGTCTTGGCACATATAAATGGTAGCCATGGATTCATTAAATCTAAATGTGGCAGTCAAAGCAAGTATGCATTATCTGTAAAAATGCGCCGGCCGGGATTTGAACCCGAGTTTATGGCTTGGCAAGCCATAGTGATAACCACTACACTACCGGCGCGATGAATAAATTCACTTCTTCCCTTGACATTTTTTTAATTATTCCCTTCTTGAAAAAGAAAAGGGTTTTAAAGGTTTATGTCGGGAGTGGGATTTGAACCCACGACAACTCGGTCTTCAGCCGAGCGCTCTCC
>CAYZWV010000019.1:0-18484 GCA_964482255.1 uncultured Methanocellaceae archaeon | reverse complement strand
AATCAGACCATAGTGGGATTGAAATACTTTATATGATCCCGGGATGCATACACAAACAACCGGTTAAAATCAGACCATAGTGGGATTGAAATAGAGAAGTGCAAATAGATATGCTTTGTTGTATCGATGTTAAAATCAGACCATAGTGGGATTGAAATGAATCAAAATATAAATGAAAGGTGTGCGTCTTTTTCGTTAAAATCAGACCATAGTGGGATTGAAATTAACATTCATTATCGGGATTCTTACATATCTTAAGCAGTTAAAATCAGACCATAGTGGGATTGAAATGAGTTCTAACTTTTGATATACGGATAAGTTTCACTTTGAAAGTAAAAGCATCAGAACACAAATGCGAATTAGGACATCTTAATCAAAGATGATGTTTAACGTTCAAAAAATATATCTAAAATCCGTACACAATAATTTAACAGAATCGGTCCCCCGTCTCCTCATTCTCCCCTTCCTTTTCCCGATTATACTACTGATGATGGGAAAACGACTCATCCGATAAGGAGATGCCATTCTCCCGGTCATTCTCCTTCTCCTCCTCCCACTTGCACCTGTTGGGTTTTGGAATAAAGAGCGTTATTGCCTTCTTGTGCTTGGAGAGGAAAATAGAGATAAACCAAGACATGCAATAAGGGGAGATACTTTCTCCCATTTATTCTCCTTCTCCCACCCCTCCTGCCATTATAGTAGTATAATAGTAATGGGTGTAGTAATGGAAGTATAGTAGGAGAATGGAAGAATGGGAGAACCAAAATATGCTTCTACTAGTTCTATCGGTCCCTGCTATTTGTTTACTGATCTGTGGGGCTTTTTATCTACTCGGTTGTTACAGAGGAAAATAAAGAGAAAAAGAATGCATGCAATGCCCTAAAGCTATGTTCCCGTCTTCTCTATGTAGTATTTTTCAACAGCACCTCTTTTTGGTATCTTTGTTTGCTCTGCGAGTACGCTGACTATACTATCCAATTTTTTCATATTAGGTTCTATATTTTCATTCTTCAAGTTTTGTCAAGATGTGCATTAGAGGTATTATTCTGGGATCTATTTTCACTCCTGCTGCACGTGCAAGTATGCAACCCATTCCAAAATCCTTGATCTCTTCCCATGTACTAACCTGTTCACCCTTTGCTAGGAACTGGTCTTGTAGCCACCTGACATACTGGGCTGGCTCCATGCCATACGATTCCGCAACACGACCCAACTCCTCTATAGTCATCCTACCTGCATCAAGTCTCTTACGAAGCTCGTTTTCTGCTATTTCAACAATCTCTTGTGCAAGAATATTTGATACTCTCTGCTCTGTCTTCCTCTCGGGTGTGATGGTTGTTGATCTTTTTTTTGAGCCCGACTTTATTCCTTTACAGTACTTCTTAACCGTGAAGTCTGAAACACCATGCCTCTCGCAAATCTCTTGAATGGTTAGACCTGCCTTTCGGTCTGCACGAATTTCATTAATGATGCTTTCCTTTATTTCCTTAGGCATGCAGATCACGATCCCCCTTTTTATTATTGGAATAAACCTCCTGTAGAAACAGAACTAGCCTTTTTCTGGGTTCGGGGATATCATCAAGCTTCTCTTCATCAATTTGAATGAGCAGCTCTTTAATTTCAGGGAATTTCACGCTGATTAGTTTACTCATTAACATGGGATAGAATGGCAAAACCTATAATACATATGAAGTTCGTATGTAGTTCGTGGATAAGATTTTGAAAATTATGATGGGCTCTACAGATTGGGCCATAGTGGAAGCGTTAGAGGCAAGCGGAGAACTGAATCGAAGAGATTTAAGGGGGGCAGCTAAAGAAATACTTAAAGAGATAGGTAATAATGCATCAGATAGAGCGATAGATAAAAGAATTGATAAACTTAAAGAGGATGAGATATTTTGTATCGAGAAAGTTGGGAAATATGCTCTTTATAGACTTAATCCGGAAGGAGTCTGGGAGTATATTGGTGTAGAGTTAAGAACAAAAAAGGGGAAGAAGGACAAGCAGTTTATAGAGAATGCGATTGCAAAATATCTAAGCTCCAAAGATCATACGGATGATCTAAAAAAAATAATTAGGCAATGGTTGAAGGAACTTCCTATTATTTCAATTGATGGGGTGCATCGAGTTCCTCCTACTGTTATAATCGGAGGCTCTGAGTTGTTATTTGGAGGTAACTGTGAAAAAAAGTTGCCAATAGAAATAGAGAATGATATTTTTAAGGATCTATTATTTCATATAGAAAAACAGGATAATCAGATAGTTGGGTTGTGGGAAAAATTCAAAGAGATGTGCGTAGAGCACCACAACAGAGGAAAAGTTTTGATTTCGGAAATAGAAAAAGAGTTAGCTGAACAAATTAATGGCATAATAGTAAGAGAGGCAGGCAACGGTAAGCTTGAAATTTCCAGTGCATGGAAAGTAAATTCAATATCTGAACGTTTTGTGAATCGTATATTCCATGCCTGTACCACATGTGCAGAAGGAAATGCGAAGCATTTTTCAGAGCACTACGAAAATTTTGAATCCTTTATAAAACCTATGGAAGACTCACTTGAATATTCGATAGACGGAGAGGGCTATGTAAAGATAGAAAAGGGTTTACTAGAGGAGAAGGTGTTCAAGAATAAAATCGATAATGTAATGAAGATTATGATTGGGAAATCAAAGTCGGACTACTATTCAAAAGGAAAAGAGATTGTTAATTTGACTGGGGAGCTAATCGGTTTGAAAAATGACATAAAAAACCATCTAAAGAAGCAACTTTTATATGTGGTGTTTAAGGGAGACTGCGAATATTTGATGAATAATGTCTAGCTCCAGATTGATAAATCCGACATAAAAAACATAATATTATAATTATATAATGAGTTCATCCCAATAATATCTTTGCCAGATGCTCTTTTGCTTTTTCATCTTTTAGCAGCCTGTCAATCACCAGGTCCACGAGCTTATCAACCTTCCCGATTTCCAGCACTTTCTTTTCCAGTTCATTGATTACTGCCTGCTGTTTATCTATCTCAAGTTTAAGCCTTTTCTCAACCTCGACCATGGGCATGGAAACTTCGCTTATGCTCAGTGCACGTTCATGCTCGCCATAGACCTTACAAAGCTCTTCCGGATGCGGCCTGAAATAAGCTCCGTTGTAAGGTATGGAATGCCCAAGCATGTATTCCACGAAGAGTTCATTCACCCCTTCAAGCTTCAAAATCGTGGAAAAGGCACTTCTTAGGGCATGCGGCCTTGCAGGATTGATATCAGATACTTCTAATTCTTCCTTTGTCACTATGCCTGCGTTTAAAACAAGATCCCTGACCATATTCTGGATAAGGTTTGTGGTTATCCGCTCAAAGCTTAGCTTTTTGGCACCTTCCTTAACGAACAGCGGGGTATCGTACTGAAATCTCTCTTTGTATTTCGTCTCTCTTTCTTGTAAATACAGCTTCAAAGCGTCTATCGCATCTTTTCCAAGAAACGTATGGAACTCGATACCTTCTTTCTCTCTGATTACATGAATCATTAATGGTTCCTTTCCTTCCTGGAGTCCTCTTGCAACATCACCATAATTTAGCGAGCAGATGGTTGAGACATCCATACCACTCTGGAACATGCATAGGATAATTGATTTCTCCCGTAAGCTTGGGGCAAGATCAACAAGCTTTTTAACATCTTTCGGCCTGAGTTCGAGCTTAAAGTTCTCCTTTTTGTTTGTAGCCCTAGGAGTCTTGACATTCAAGAAAAAACCGTTGGTCTTGTAGAAACCCCGGATGGCACTGAAGTACATCTTTGCCAGATTCTTTGATATCCCCATGCTGTCGTTTTTCTTTCCCCTCATTTTAGAATGCTTTGTTAAAAGATATGCATGGAAATCCAATAGTCTGGATTCTGGTAAGCCTCTATCCCTTCTCGATTTTTTCATGTCCTCTTCTGCTTCGTCTATCATTTGCTTAGGGTTCAATTCTGTGAAGTTCATGAATAGCTTCATAGCTGTAAGATAATTGTTTACTGTGCCTCCCCTTTTTTCCCTAATCCATTTTTTTATTTCTGGAAATTCTTTTAAATCCATGATATATCAATAGGAATTAATCATTCATAAATATTTCTAAGTCTACAGTTTACTAATCAAAGGATTGAAACATTGGAGAGATTACACTCTAGCGGCATCAAAGTTTTCGCGATGGTGGCACCTGCACTTCCTATGGCTGATGGTCTTGTAGGGCAACTAAGGGAAAAAGTAGATTATGTATTGATAGACAAAATGAACTACCATTATGCAGATCGGATATACAAGATCCATGATTTAGAATATGCGATGTCCCCCACCTTCTTTAATCAGATGAAAGTTGAGCTTTCTAAGTCATTTAAAAAAGAAGGTATACCTTGTCAATTACTTTTTTGATAAGATTTTAGATTCACTCAAAAAGAACAAAAAGAAGAGAGCCCAATCCAACCATGAGAAGATTCTTACTATCGTCTTAAAACCCAATCTTCGGCTTGATCGGTTGGATTTTACTTTAGGAATTACTATTCTGGATTGGAGATGTAACCAGTAAAAACGTCAATGCCCAGTCTTTGCATTTGGGTCATAACTATCCCCTCTCACGGTAGGTACCAACCTTTTTACCCATGATATGTCTGCCCATGGACAAGCTGCTATGCAATTGGAACAAGACGTGCGATTCCTGTTCCAAAAGATATAACATTTTTCAACATTTACTGGCCATCTCAATAGGCCTGTTCTGTTAGAAAATGAAGTTGGTTCAGTGGTGCGTTCTCCGAACTTGATGGCGCCTGAGGGACAATTTTCGGCACAAAGGACACATGACTCGCAGAAATGTTGTATCCTAAATTCGATCGGTTTATCTGGCTTCAAAGGCAAGTCGGTTAGCACCTTACAGAGCCTAACTCGTGGCCCAAATTCAGGAGTTAGGAGTAGCCCATTTCTCCCGAGTTCACCCAGACCTGCATCAATGGCAACTGGAATGCTCTGTACCGTGTCGTTGCCGCATGGTATGGCTGGGTAGCCCAATGAGCGTATGTATTTGGCAAGTGAGGGTGCCACTTCGGCCATATTGGAGTATCCAAGGGCTGTCGCTGCGGACGCTTCATAGCCTGGAGACTTTTTGATTCTTTCCCAATCCATTTCGACTGCCATTGCTATCGCATATTTATAGGGAATGTCGAGTTCACCAAACTGACCAGTCGCCCTATCGAAGTAGTTGGAGTACACCCAGCGTTGGTCGAGCTCACATATTCCGACAAGGTCTGCTCCGTAAAATTTCGCCACCTTCTTGATCTCCTCGGACGTCTCTGCCGGATCTGAAACAGGGAATTTCTTTTCATTTACGGGCTCGTCCCAGTCGTATAGCCCGCCGAAACCCATCTGATGTCCCTGATACCCATAATAATTGGGGGCATCACTACCAACTTTATCGTCCACGTATATGCTACCAGCCGTGAGGGCCCCTCCCTTCAGTGCATCCATCTCATCAACCTCTATTAAGGGAGCATTCGCACGTCTCTTTTTGTATTCCTCATCCCACACGGCTCTAGAAAAACATTCATTCTTCTGATCAAAGCGTTCAATTGATCCTATCACAAAATCCTCATAGGTAGGTCTATCAACTTCCCTTGTGTAAGGGGGTCTGCCCTCATCCTCCCTTATTCTCGTAGGTGTCGATTGATGTACGGAGTCGACGTGGGCTCTCAGTGCATCCAACGTGGTGAATGCTTCGTCACAGTACAAACAGATAAATCTTTCTACTTCTTTTGGAGGCAACAAGAGAGATACGCCTCCAGATCCCAAAGCCACTCCAGCAGCAAATCCACCCGCTCCTGCGAGTATTTCTCTTCTCGTTAACTTTTTAAATTTTTCTTCTTTCTTTTCCTCTGCCATGAGACCGCCCTGGTATTAAGATATAGTTTAGATAATATAAATAATCGTAATATATGCTAATATATCCAGAAGCACCTAAACCTTTAGTTATACGCCGAGGAAGGGATTTGAACCCCTGCGTTCCGATGGAACATCGGTTCTCAAGACCGACGCCTTAGACCACTTGGCTACCTCGGCATGAGTATTTTTTACCCTCAAAACTTGAGAGATGTGATTATAAAGTTTCTTATGCTATAAATTCACTACATATACTCCCATAAGCACCTATTAAGATTGCCATTGGGCCCGCCGGGATTTGAACCCGGGTTAGAGGCTCCGGAGGCCCCTGTTCTTTCCAGACTATACTACGAGCCCTTTTTTATATAACTTGATTATGCTTTCAATCTACGCTCCTAAGACATCTTTTCAAGCCGACTCGTGATCTCAAAATCGATTTATAATGTGCATATCTTAAATTACTTTTCTAGCACTAAAATTACTTTTCTAGCACTAAAATTACTTTTCTAGCACTAAAAAGAAAATGTATAAAAGTGAATGGTATATCATCAAAAGCATGGTAGACTAAAAGGAGGGATCTGCCCCACCTATCACTGGCCTTAACCTGAGCGGTGGTCATGACTAAAGAAAAAAGACCTGCTCATTTTGTATCACTAAAAGATTATCTGTCCGGAACACTCAATCCAATATGGTTAATAATCGAGGATTGTAACTAACTAAGTTATCCATCCACTCTGATCTGGGATACGCATGCTAGATTAACTTTTTCCAATGTTTTTCTAGCTTTTCCTCAACTTTTGGAAGTGTGGTGTATTCCATTTCCTCTGCAGATAGACGATGGGGCTCAAATGGACCTTGTGCTCTCAGTATATCTGCTATCTCAAGAGCTTTTTGCCTCGCAAGATCGAATCCTATGTCCTCAAAAAGGTCTACTGGACCTATTAATTTGCCCTCTGCAATCTGAAATCCTAATGCTATCACTCTTGGAGGGCCGTCAAACCTAGTTGGATGTGCTTGCTTCACAGATACAGGCATCAAAGGACCACGATGGCTACCACGCATCCAACCTGCAACTATATGGGGCGATGCAAACGGATCTAGCACCTCTCCAACCGCTGGTAAACCATGTTGTGCTCTTACTATGCAAACAGGATCGTCTTTTCCCACATATTTGCCGGCAATGAGACTGAGCCTCTGCGTAGAGGCGACAGCTGCAATCAGCCCATCCTTCCTACGAACTGACTTTATCACATATCTGCCTGGCTGGGCAATGTATGCAAGCATGTCGTAGATATCCTCTGGAGTATTGAACTCGATCTTTCTCTCCTTGATGACATCATGAACCTCAAAGATGAATCCATCATGTAGACCAGGATCAATGACCAGTCCTGCAGTATTGTATGGATCGGCAAAGATCTTATATAGAGGAGGATTCCAAGCACCGGGTTCCGTCTTGTCAGCCATGAAGATAATAACTGGGTCAGATTCTCTTTCAATAAACTCCATCTCTGCAACACCAGGACCAAGTCCTTTAACATTGCCTGAGAATGCTTCGGAGAGGATGTCCTGACCAGCTCCGTAGAGCTTCATTTTTTTCGCTATGGAGGCACAGTCCTGAAAGGTCTCCCATGCCAACCCATGAATTTTAGAATCGTCGGCGCCCCTTCGGTGGGTCATTATGAGTTCAAGGTCGTCGCCACAGTGTGTGACAAACTCATCCAGAATTAAACCCTCTTCCTTCGCTTTTTTCAGTTTTTCCTCAGCCTGGAACAGCAGTGCAGGATGGACCTTTGCGTGTCCAGGATAACTTCCTACATCTGCCTTGATTACAGATATGGTAATTTTTTCAGTCACGGTATCTAACCCTCCAGAACAATCTCGATGCTAACATCTTTGGGAACCTGTATTCTCATCAGTTGTCTCAAGGCGCGCTCATCTGCATCGATATCTATGAGTCTCTTATGAACCCTCATCTCCCAGCGATCCCACGTTGCTGTCCCCTCACCATCTGGAGACTTCCTACATGGCACTATGAGCCTTTTAGTGGGCAGTGGTACTGGACCCGCCTTGTCCACGCCAGTTTTCTCAGCGATCTGCTTGATCTTATCACAGATAGCATCCAGTTCGGCGGGATTAATTCCTGATAACCTGATCCTTGCCTTCTGATCCATGCTTATCTTGGTTTAATGTCGATGACCATTCCTGCTGCGATGGTCTGCCCCATGTCCCTGATCGCAAACCTTCCTAGCTGAGGGATTTTCTTTACATTCTCTACTACCAATGGGCGAGTTGGCTTGACCTGGAGTATCGCTGCATCCCCTGCCTTTAAGAAATCTGGATTCTCCTCTAGAACTCCCCCTGTCTTTGGATCTAGCTTCTTTTTGATTTCAGTGATGGTACATGCAACTTGAGCTGTATGGCAGTGAAACACAGGAGTATAACCAACTGTAATCGCAGACGGATGCTGTAAAACGATGATTTGCGCCGTAAACTCATCCGCTACTGTGGGGGGGTTATCTGGATGCCCACACACATCCCCTCTTCGTATGTCTCCTTTACCTATCCCACGCACATTCCAACCGATATTATCTCCTGGTATAGCTTCCGGAATCTCTTCATGGTGCATCTCAATCGATTTTACCTCTCCGGAAACGTCTGCTGGCTGGAAGACGATTTTATCGCCCTTCTTCATTTTACCTGTTTCCACCCTGCCAACTGGTACGGTACCCACCCCGGAGATAGTATAAACATCCTGAACAGGCACTCTCAATGGAAGCTTAACCGGCTTCTCTGGTTCCTTCAGATTATCAAGAGCCTCTAGGAACGTTGGTCCATCATACCATTTTGTGTTTTCGCTCTTCTTCGAGACGTTATCACCTGCGTAGGCTGACACCGCTATATACTGGACTCCTTCTGGCTTGAATCCCACTGTTTTCAAGAGCTTGCTAACGTCTGATTTGACCTGATTGTATTTTTCTTCAGAGTATTTTGCTGCATCTAACTTATTTATGGCAACGATCATTTGATTGATTCCCAGCGTTCTCGCGAGAAATACATGCTCCCTCGTCTGTGGCATGATACCCTCTGTTACACCAACAACTAAAACAGTGGCATCTGCCTGAGAGGTTCCAGTGATCATGTTCTTTACGAAGTCCCTATGACCAGGACAGTCCACTACAGTGAAATAATACTTAGACGTATCAAATCGCCGATGAGCGACGTCTATGGTCAACCCACGGTCCTTCTCCTCTCTCAAGGTGTCCATGACCCATGCATACTCAAACGTGGCTTTTCCTTTTGCTTCTGCTTCTTTCTTGTATTGATCTATCGTGTGCGCATCAATAGCGCCTGTTTCGAACAACAATCGTCCTACAAGGGTTGATTTCCCATGATCAACGTGACCAATCATTGCCAAATTTAAATGCGGTTTCGACATAATTTATCCTCCTCAACACCCTTTTAGAGCTTGTGAATTTAAATCTTTTTGCTTACTGATTAATATAATCACTTGGCTTAGGCACCTCTAATTTTAAACCTTTTCTTTGTCTTATTTGTCGTATAATATCCAACCTAAGATTCGATGGAAGAGGTTCAAATCCTGCATATTCAGTACTCCACAAAGCCCTTCCCTCTGTGGCAGATCTAATATTTCCAGCAAACCCAAACAACTCTGCTACTGGCGCTTTACCTCTGATAATAACCATATCTCCCTCAGATTTAACATCTAAAATCTGCCCTCTCCGTCCTTGGACCTCCCTAGATGCACTACCCATTTGTTCTGCTGGAACCTGAACATAAACATCTAGAATTGGCTCAAGGATTGATGGATCTGCCATCAAGATGGCTGCATGAATCGCCTGTCTTGCAGCAGGAATGACCTGTGCTGGACCTCTATGTACTGCGTCTTCATGAAGCTTTACATCCATTAACTTGGCTTTTATACCTTGACATGGCTCCTTAGCCAAAGGACCAGTTTTCATCACATCTTCAAATCCCTCTAGGATGAGTTCCATAGTTTCTCTTAGATACTGGATTCCTTTTGTCATGTCGACAAGTATGTTTGATCCATAGATTCCTGCGAGATTCTTAGCTTCTGCCTTGTCCATTCCGGCTTCCATTAGCAGTTGTCTTCGCTCCAGCTCTTTCACACTCATGGACACCGCACCAGATTTGATCAATTGAACGACCTCGTTTGGCAACGGCTCAACTGATATATAAAATCTGTTGTGCCTATTGGGAGATTTACCTTCTACAGGCCCTGCCTTGCCTTGTATACTCTCTCGATAGACCACGATGGGCGGTGATGTCGTGATAGGAAGTTTGTGATCGTTCTCAATTCTATAGGCAATTATCTCCAGATGTAATTCGCCCATGCCAGATATCAAATGTTCTCCAGTCTCCTCATCAATTTCGACCTTGAGAGTGGGATCCTCTTTTGAAAGTTGCCTGAGCACTTCGATCAGTTTAGGCAGATCCTTCGTATGCTTGGCTTCAACGGCAACCGTAACCACAGGTTCGCTAACGTATTTGATCGACTCAAAAGGAACCATCTCTTCAGAGGAGACGGTTGAACCCACCATCACATCCTTAATACCCGTGATTGCAACGATGTTTCCAGCCGGAACCTCCTCTACATCTAATCTGTCGGGACCGATGAATATACCAACCTGTTGTACTCTACTTAAGTTGGGCATGCCAGAAACACGCAATTCTTGCCCCCTTCTCAATGTACCACTAAAGAGTCGCCCCGTTGCAACCTCTCCAGCATGCGGATCCATCATGATGTCAGTGACCATCAATGCAATCGGACCATTAGGATCACATTTTACCATTGCTTCACCTACTGGGCTTTTTTGGTCTCCGTGCCAGATCGCTGATATTCGGTCTTTTTGTGCTTCCAGTGGATTTGGAAGAAGTGGGATGACCATATCAAGAAGTACTTGGTGTAATGGGCATTTATCTGCCAACGATTTTATATCTTCACTTTTACAATGATCATAAACCTCGTTGAAACCGATGCCGTTCTTTTTCATAGAATGTACGCTGATAGCCCATTTGTATAAAGCAGAACCGAATGCAACACTTCCGTCAGAGGTGTCTACTTTCCAACCCTGCTCATATTTTTCTTTATTCATGCCCTTTATAAGTTCGTTTACTTCATCGATTATCTTGCTCAGGCGGAGCTGCATTTCTTTTTTATCGACTTTCAACTCATTGATCAGACGATCAACTTTGTTTACAAATAAAACCGGCTTGACGTTCTCCTTTAGTGCTTGGCGTAGTACAGTCTCTGTCTGAGGCATAATACCTTCTACTGCATCTACTACAACTATTGCGCCATCAACTGCCCTCATTGCTCTGGTGACGTCGCCGCCAAAATCTACGTGACCTGGTGTATCTATCAGATTGATGAGATATTCTTCGCCATTGAACTCGTGAACCATTGAGACGTTCGCTGCGTTAATCGTTATTCCCCTTTCTTGTTCTAATTCATAAAAATCCATGAAAAGCTGTGTTCCCGCCAGCTCTTGAGATATAAGACCTGCTCCAGCTAGCAAGCTATCAGTCAGAGTCGTCTTACCATGGTCGATGTGAGCGACAATGCCAATGTCCCTGATCATTTTCGGCTGGTTCATCAGCTTTTTTACTCTCTCGACCGTCTTTTTTTTCCTGGTCATTTAATACCCCTGTATTCATCTATAAATGATAAAAGGTCTTATCTAGCTTTATGTTATTGTATATAAGGATATTGTCAATAGGTATTTTATTATTTTTTATTTAAATATTTAATTTTCTTTAGAAAAACAACATACTAAAAAAAATAGTATAAGAATGACTTAGATGGATGAAACTTTGTAAAAGATGCTGGATTATATTTTGTAGTAAAAATGTCTCAAATCGTCATCTTGATTTTGATCTTGATTCCAGGAGATATAATGTTATGTGGGCTTTATTTAAGATGACTAGATGTGACATGAGACTACACGAAAAAGCCATATGAGGTAGAAAAGAGTGGAGTGATTTATATAGAAATTATGCGAGTAAATCTTGGATACACTCTAATTCAATTTAAGGAAAATGTGTTGAGGTAGAAAATGTCTCATTTGATAAATCATTTGATTTTAACTGTCCTAACTTTATCACCTTGGCAGTACTTACTCAAACTTGCCATCGCTGTAACTGGGCGAACTTTCGACCTACTGAGCACATGGTATTTAACTCCAACCTTGGAGGGGGAATTAAATCCAATCGCTAAGAGGGCTGGATGGAAACGGCTTATATTGCTGAACATTGTGATCTGCGTGATATTTGCCTTTTGGTTTAATCCACTAATTATGCTGTTTGTCATGAGCATCTTGGCTGCAGCCCATAACCTTAATCAGTTCTGGATAATGCCTATCACCAGAGAGTCGAAAGAACCAGAAACTTTTAAAGAATTAGGGGAAAAAGCCAATTCCAAAATAGTATATCTAAGTCACACCCCATATGAGATATCTATAGGAGTTATTGGTGCGATCATAATATACTTTGCGGGTTTAGACATATCAAAAACGCTATCTTGGATTGGGTTTGCCTTAATTTTTCATGCTTTTGCCGTGATGTTTTATCTACGTCTAAATCAAAAAAAGGTAGACAGGAATATGTGAAAATAGTTATTTCGTCATTCAGCTATTACCTTTTGTTGTCTGACTCTTCTTGTTAATAACATCCAAAACTTTGACAACGCGTATTATTTCGGATGTTGAGAGTAATAAACAATAATATAAAAGAATAATTGGATAAGAAGAGACCACTATATGTTATAATGGGTACAATGGACACTAAATGTAATGAGCAAAATGTCTAATCAAAATTTTATGCGTAATTCCAAAATTGGACAAAATGCGAATTTAGTTTATTTTATTAGTTTATTTTATATATAACAAATTTCGTATGATAATGAATTAGTCGCTATTTCACTTGATAGAGCACATGAGGAATAAGAATGTCTGAAAATGAAACAAAAGACAAGAGGATTGAGAGAATCAATAAGCTTCTTAAGGAAAGGAAGTTAGAGGAAGCTTTGGAACTGACTGAAGTTAGTGATGTAAAAGATTTGCTTGTTATTGGTGAGTGGTTGGGGAAAAATGAAGTTCACGATGAAGCTGAAAAAATATTGGATCGTATTACCCAACTAGATCCAAACCATGCTGATGCATGGTCTAATAAAGGCATATCACTTGGAATACTTGGAAAGTATGAGGATGCAATCGAATGCTTTGAAAAAGTCATAGAGATAGATCCAAACCATGCTGATGCATGGTCTAATAAAGGCGTAGGACTTGGATTTCTTGAAAGACCTGATGAAGCAATCGAATGTTTTGACAAGGCAATAGAAATAAATCCAAACCATGCTGATGCCTGGTATCACAAAGGCGTTGCGCTGGAAAATCTCGAAAAATATGACGAAGCAAAAGAATGCATTGAAAAAGCCATAGAGATAGATCCAAGATACGGTAGGACCTCCAGATGGGCTCCAAGGTACTAATATAACGAACATATGTCTCTAAAATTCTGAAGATATTATGAGTCAGTTTAGTTGATTAAAAATAAAAATCCAACATACAATAAAAAAGGTTCTTATCACCAAATTTATTGTAACAACAGATTAAAATTAGATGTTGGAAAGACTACGTTCAAATTGGTCATATATTTGAATGGGAAAATACATGACAACTGGGCGGGATTTCAGCTATTTGATTAAGAGACCACCTAAAAAGCAATAGATTATGATTGATGAAATTAAAAAACCTTTTATAAATTTTGTGTGCAGAATTTGGAATTTAAGTGCTGATATGCTGCCATTTTATTCTTATCTTAAATAGAGATAAATACAAGAATCCTATTGTTCTCTTAAAAAAACCTAGTGCGGTTCTATCTCAGCAATTTGCAGTCCGTCTTTATAGATTCGAACTGTTCCACCACTTTGTGATACGGTGATGGCAATCGCGTTTGTATCTCTTGTTATCGCAGCTGCCGCTATATGTCTTCCGCCTAACCCTTTTTGTATTTTTATGCCCATAGCATTTACATCAAGGTATCTGCCAGCTGACAAGATTTTTCCATTCTCATCAACGACGAACACTCCGTCCAATTGGGCGAAATCCTTTATCGTTTCCCAATTATTCGGATTGGCCACATCTCTATCCTCAGCGCTGTGTCCCTCGTAGGGATTGAGGATAAGCTGGTGCGACCTCTTTAGCACCTCATCCGAGTCTCCTATAGTAAAAGCAGTTCCCACTCTTTTACCTTCTCTACCTTCGTAGCCAAGTTGCAAGGATATATCCAAAATATTTTGAGTCACTTTCGGCGCCACCCTATCAGCGCTTTTGCTCAAACTTCGGATTATTGGCTCTTCGCTCAGATTATATGCGATAAGTATGTTACCAATGATCCCCACAACGGTTTCATTCATCTTTATTTTGCCTTCAATATACGCACCCAAAACAACTTCCCTCAGTTGATATATACTAGTCAAATCACCTTGCATTTCCTGCATTGCAACTAGAATCGGAATATTTGTATCTAATCTGTTTTGGATGTCATCGTCAACTATGATCGCTGCAGCATTGATTTCCTCTGCCAACCTAACTGCAACCTCATAAAGGTGTATCTTTGAGTTCACATTCATGCCCATTTATTTATCTATTTATCTAAGCAAAGATAAAAACTCCTATATAAGAAAGCGTATTACCTATGATTCTATGAGCAACCAAACGATGGCTGAGAAAATACTTTCGGCTAAAACTAATATTGACGTCACTGCCGGGGACATAATCGTCACTCCTGTAGATCTCGTTTTCGCTCATGATGGGACCATGCCACTTGCGATTCAGCAAATGGATTTTTTAGGAAAACGAGAGGTTTTTGATCCAAACAAAGTCATAGGAATATGTGATCACGCATCCCCCTCACCAAGCGAAAAAATATCCAACGTACATACGTTCATGCGAGAATTCGCTAGGGAAAATAAAGTACATTTCTTCGAGAATGGAGACGGGATTTGTCATCAGATCGTTGTAGAAAAATTCGCAGCCCCTTGGAAGATCATCATTGGAGGTGATAGCCATACATGCACCCACGGCGCTCTTGGTGCCTTCAGCACTGGAATGGGCTCCACAGACATAGGTGCAATCATGGCCTATGGTAAGACTTGGCTCAAGGTACCGGAATCTTTCAAGTTCAAAGTGATAGGAGGGCTAAAAAAAGGAGTATACTCAAAAGACGTTATCTTGCACATAATTGGAGAGATAGGAGCAGACGGAGCAACTTATATGTCTATGGAGTTTTTAGGTGAAACCGTTGATAGAATGAGCGTAGAATCAAGACTGACTATGTGTAACATGGCGATCGAAGCCGGAGGTAAGACGGGGTTATGTATAGCCGACGAAAAGGCCAAGATTTTTCTGGAGTCGCAGAGAAGGGGCAATGAATACAAGGCTTTGAGGCCCGACAAGGATGCAACCTACAAGGAAGAATTAGTCATAGAAGCATCTGATCTAGAGCCAATGATATCATATCCCCATAGAGTAGACAAAGTTGCTTCGGTGGCTGAATTCGAAGGGATGGAAGTAGACCAGGTCTGCATCGGCTCTTGTACGAATGGGCGCATGGAGGATCTTCGCATAGCTGCTGAGATACTGAAAGGAAAAAAGGTCGCAAAGGATACAAGATTAGTTATATATCCGGCGAGCAGGAGCGTCCTTATTCAGACCATTCGTGAGGGTATCCTAGAGACTTTCTTGAGATCGGGAGCATCCATTGGAGCTCCAGGATGCGGATTCTGTATTGGTAGGACCGTTGCCCTAGGAGACGGAGAGGTGGCATTATCAACCCAAAACAGAAATTTCAGGGGGAGGATGGGAAATGATAAGTCTGAAATATACCTATGTAGTCCTGCTACGGCTGCCGCTAGCGCGATAACCGGAAAGATAACAGACCCTAGAGGTATTTAAGTGATTATAAAAGGACAAGTCATACGGGTATTTCCAAAGGACACGAATACCGACGAGATCATAGCAGGAAAGTACAAGTACGACGAGCTTGACACAAAAAAAATGGCAGTACATGCATTTGAGTCGATCGATCCCGCCTTCTACGAAGATTCACGAAAAATTAAGAAGCCAATAATCGTCGCTGATAGCAATTTTGGATGTGGTTCATCACGCGAGCAAGCACCTTTGGTGATAAAAGCATGCAACGTTTCATGTATTATCGCCGAATCGTTTGCAAGAATATTCTACAGGAATTGCTTCAATATCGGTTTGCCTCTGATCGAATGCAGAGATATATCGCATAAAGTGCATCAAGGGGACGAGCTTGAGGTAGAATTCGATTTAGGAATACTCCGAAATATTACGAAGTCAGAGGAATATAAATTTAAGCCGATACCAAAATTCATGCAGGATTTGTTAAATGCTGGTGGATTGATGCCCTACCTGAATGCAAAAGGTGGATTTTCTGAGCGGAAGTGACCCTATGACCAAAAAAATAGCAGTAATAAAGGGAGATGGAGTTGGAACAGAACTTGTAGATGGTGCAATACAGATTTTGAATGCTACCGATCACGATTTTGAGCTGATTCTATGCGATGCAGGCGTTGATTGGTGGAAAAAACATGGCGGGGGATCACTAATTCCTGAAGATACATGGGATATTTTGAAGGAGACAGATGCATGTTTCAAAGGACCCACCACCACTCCTGGAGGGGGAGGCACACTCAAAAGCGTGGCTGTTTCAATAAGACAAAAACTTGATCTGTATGCAAACGTCCGTCCCATAAAGACCTTTTTCAATACTCCGAAGCCATTGGGCGATGTCAACTTTATCTGTGTTAGGGAGGGAACCGAGGGGCTCTACTATGGGTCCGAGACTCAAACGGATGAGGATACCTATATCGCGATTCGGAAGATAACCAGATCTGCATGTAATAGAATTGCCAAATATGCTTTTGGAGAGGCACGGCGTAGAGGTTTAGGGACGGTTGTGGCCATCCATAAAAGCAATATTCTAAAGCTGACATGCGGAGTTTTCCTAGAAGAGGTTCGAAAGGTAGGAAAAGACTATCCAGATATCGAGATATGGGATTATCACGTTGATAACATGGCCCAACAGCTCATCAAAAACCCCCAATTATTCAATCAAAAGGTCCTACTATCGACTAACCTGTTTATGGACATACTAAGTGAGGAGTGTGCTGCCCTAGTAGGAAGCATTGGCTTGATATATTCGGCAAACTTTGGCGATAAATATGCGATGTTTGAGCCTGCCCATGGCTCTGCCCCTAAGTATGCTGGAAAGGATCGGGTGAATCCAACAGCAACCATACTTGCAGGTGCGTGGATGCTCGAGTATTTGGGTGAAAATGAGAAAGCTCAGACGATATTTCAAGCCACTGAAAAGGTTATTTCAGAAGGGGAAATGACAACATATGATCTGGGAGGGAGTGCAAAACTCAGTGAGATGGTAAGTGCAATCGCAAAAACTACTGAAGATATTTTGGGATGATCTCGATCGTTATATAGCTATCCAATTAGTTTTGTAGTTTAACTCATAGAATCTTGATTTACTTTGTTTTATTATTAAGATCTGAAAATTAAATGCCCTTTTCCCATCAAACAATGATGAAATTGACCTATCACATCAATTCTCCATTTTTTATCTTATCTATCATTCATTCCTTAACTTTACCTTCTTTCCCCTTCCGTAATTTTGGCATCAACTTCGATTTGATGAGCCAACCGAGACCAACCAAGATTAATATTGGCACGGCGTATCCGACGAAGATTATAAGTCCTCGTATCACCGATACAAAGGCTTCGAAGGCAGCGCGGAAAGCTTCCCTTATACCCCAACTATGCGTTATCGGTTCTTGCTCGTATAATGAAACGGAAATCGTTGAAAGCTCAATGCGGTTCTCAAGATAGTTTAACCGCCCGGTAAGCTGTTCGATTTCACTTCTAACACGCCATATTTCTCTTTCGACTTCAAGAACTTCCTGCGTGTTATTAGCCATGTCAAGTATTTCTAATAGTCTCTGCTCCTGTCGCTCTAAATTGTTGATTCTAGCCTTCAAGTCGATATATTCTTCTGTAACATCTTGTGCTGATGTGTGTTTTGACTCTACATTGCCAATCTGCTCTATTTCTGCGATAACCGAAAGAAACTCATCAGTTGGTACTCTGATCGTAAAATCTCCCCTCTTGAGTCCAGTACCTGTGACATAGGAGTAAGAATCAGAAACAAAACCATCCGATCTCTCTACTATTAGAATAAGTGCGTTAGAGCTTGCTTGGAAATCTAATACCTCGATGCTCAGGGAAGCCCTTTGGATTATCTTCTGCTCTGTATCAGTATCACCATACCCATAGTCTGCTGCTCCTGCTTCTACAGGCATGGCTGTATCTGCCTGTTTAGTCGGTGTTGAAGGCATTACTGCAGACATTGGTGCTGGCACTGGTTCTGATGATTCGATTGGCCCCTCTTCGGCACATCCTGAAAAAGCACATGTAATCCTGTCTATAATACACATCTCCGAGCCAAAGAGACGTA